>JABDKD010000189.1 GCA_013003215.1 Pyrinomonadaceae bacterium | reverse complement strand
TGCATCTGGGTGACATTGCGTCCGGATTTTGCCCGTAGAGGTGGGCGCTTCAACGCCGGAAACTCTTTGAGGCGACCTTCGGCTTTTTCGCGTGCAATTCCCTCAGCACCCTCCGTAAGATAACCATTGTCCTGGGGCTTTACCTCACGCCCTTCATATTCTTCAACGTCGCCCCTGGCCGTGATCCAATCGCTTCGAAGCGCCGGGAGGCCCTCTGTGACATCACACTTCTCATCAGGGTCTGTCCAAATACCGCTCGCGTCATAAACGCGAACCGGCGGGTTCTCTTCCAATAGGTCATCCTGGTCACGGGTTGGGGTGAGTTTGATCTCACGAAAGGGCACACGCAGGCTGTGTCCGCCTTCATTTAACGCGTTACCGTTTGTCTCGATGTATATCTTTTTTGATTTTGGGAGTTTTACGTCTGTGCTGCTTTGTTCTTCTTTCATTTACTTCCTCCGTCGGCCTTAACCGATTCAGGTTCAAAGGGTCTCCATCTCTTGAGAAGGACTCTCAGCCTTTTGGCTCCCCTGAAAAATTGGTATTGGACAATTGTAGCAGACAAGACCGAGCGCCTGAACAGAACAACCGGTCGAATTCGCACCCCGGGCCCCATTCAAATGAGCTGAATCCACACACGAATCACTGCGGACCCTATGCTACAATTGCCGCTTTAGAGGTGACCTTTCGGTGCACTGTGGCAATTGAAATCAAATGGTTTATTAAACCCAGCCGCTTTTGACCAATTACTGAATGGTCAGCTAAACCATTTCAAGTTCGAGTGGCGGACTTATACATGGGTAGAAGTTTTACAAACAGGGAAATAGTACTCTTTGTTCTGGCTGCGTTCCTGCTGGGAATCGCTGCCGACAGATTCTTCTCTTTGCAATCAGGGACCGAAGATCTGTCCGGTTTCGAACCTAAGCCTGTCTATAATCTGGGCAATGACCGTTATACTTCCGATGATATAGACGGCATGATCTCTATTTCAAAGCCAGAGGAGGTACACATTGCCAGAAAAAGGGCACTCGAATTCCTCTTTGGTTCCCCCGAGCTTCCAACACAATCCGTTTCCAAAATCGATACTGATGTCAGCGGCGCCAGGTACCGAAACCTGCCGGCATTGAAGCACAGTAGAAAGCTATTGATCGAAATGGAATTCGGATTGACTTCCAATGCCTATCACTTTGTTCCGGCCAATTCTAACGGCGCGGTAGTCTTGTTCCATGAAGGTCATACTATGAATCTCGGTATGAGCGAAACACGGATTGCTCAGCTTCTTGATAGAGGCTTCGCAGTTGTGACATTCATTATGCCGTTAATCGGGGAAAACAGTAGGCCCGTCGTGAATTTAAAGAGAAACGGTCCTTTTAGGTTGACGGATCATCAGAATTTGGGGCTTCTCAAGCCCAAGAGTGGGCACGCGATTAGGTATTTCATAGAACCGGTAATACGAGTTATGAATTATCTGGACGAGCATCATCAGTATACGAATATTGTAATGATGGGAATCTCGGGCGGTGGCTGGACCACGATGATTACTGCGGCACTCGACGAAAGAATCTTGAAAAGTGTCCCGGTTGCAGGCTCATTTCCGTTCTATTTGAGATCGGGAATCACAAAGAACTGGGGCGATTTCGAACAGATAGACATCCGTTTTTATTCTCTTGTTAATTATCTTGAGCTCTACTTGATGGGATCAGTAGGGAAAGGAAAGGCTCAGCTTCAGATCTTTAATGAATTTGATTCTTGTTGTTTTGCCGGTACCGGTTCCAAAATGTATGAAGCGGTTATAAAGAGACGTTTGAAACAGATCAGTGTCGGAGGTCAGTTTGACGTATTTTTGGATGGGTCCCATCAGCATCATGAAATCTCCGACAACGCCATGGCAAAGATTCTCGAGTTTCTCAAGCCTTAGCAAATCCATACTGACACAGACCTGAAATCAAAGACATATTTTCTAATTTAACAATTCGCTCTGAGGTTAATAAATGAAATTGGGCATCTTATTTACCGTTTTAGTGACCATCGTTCTAGTGCAAGCTCCTGCGAATTCTTCCGTTTTACAAACGGGATCGGACGACAAGGCGAAGCTCACTCACTTGAAGAAAGTCCTTTGGAAAAAGGCATATCGCGAACAGGACACCGCGCTTCTCGAGAGCATTCTCGCTGAGGAGTTTCAGGTAATTTTTGACGGCGGTGAATGGTCGGATAAGAAGGGCGAGCTAGAATACATCAAAAAGAACAGACCTGATTACGACTCCTTCGAATACGAGATCAGGCGGCTTGATATCTTCGCGAACGGAACTGCGATTATTGCCGGCGAGGGGCACGTGATCGGTAAGAACGCCAATGGCGAATACGAGTACAAGTACCAGTCGAGCAATGTGTTAATCAAACGAAACGGCAACTGGAAGGCTATTTCCTCACACGTATCGGGAGTCAAGCATCTGAAAGGCGAAAGAAGACGATGAATCTGAGGTCGGAGTTGAGTTTCTCGTTTCTAGTTTCTCGTTCCTTGCTTGTTCCCTTGATTCTTGTCCTTTTCTGGAACTTGAAACTTGAAACTTGGAACTCGTTCCTCTGCACCTTTTGGCTTTCTCGATTTTGTCTTTCTGATATTATTTCGCTATGAAATACGGACTAATTCTACTCTCGGTCTTCACGTTGGCTTGTATGTCTTCCCCCGCACCGACGGGTCTTTCTGAAAACAATATCGTTTCTGCCGGAGAGACTAAGTTCAAAGTTGAAACCGTCGCTTCGGGATTGGAAGTCCCGTGGGGCTTCGCTTTTCTGCCAAACAATGACCTCCTTTTCACTGAACGGCCTGGACGTGTTCGCATGATCAAGGGCGGCAAACTGTTTGAAGAACCGGTGTTTACGGTGCCGGATGTTGAGCCGTCGAGCGAATCCGGTCTGATGGATATATCGCTCCACCCGGAATTCGAGAAAAACAACTATGTCTACATGGCCTATGCCTACAACGATGACGGGAAACGCGTAAAGATCGTCCGTTACACTTTTGACGGCGAGTCGTTAAAGGAGAACAAGACCATCATTGACGAGATTCCCGCGGCTCCGAACCATGCCGGCACGCGCGCACGATTCGGACCGGACGGGATGCTTTACATTACGACGGGAGATGCGACCGAGTGGGACTTGGCACAAGACAAGAAGTCCCTCGCCGGAAAGACTCTGCGTTTGACCGACGATGGTCTCGTTCCTGAAGACAATCCTTATGTAAAGAACCCGGACTACCTGAACAGCATTTGGACGATCGGACACAGAAATGCGCAAGGGCTCGCTTGGCAGCCCGGAACCGGCCTGATGTTCCAAACGTCGCATGGCCCTTCCTATTTCGAACGGCGCGGCGGAGGCGCTGATGAAGTCAACATCGTCGAGGCGGGCAAGAACTACGGTTGGCCCGAAATCTACGGTATGCGTGAAAAAGAAGGGATGGAGAAACCGTTGCTCGAATATACGCCGGCTTGTGCCCCTGCAAGCGGAATGTTTTACGACGGAGATAGGTTTCCCGAGTTCAAAGGAAATTTCTTTTTCGGATGTCTGCGTGGAACGAGGATTATCAGGGTTGTCCTGGACGGGCGCAAAGTAGTTAAACAGGAAGATCTCCTCAAAGGCAATTTCGGGCGAATCCGTGAAATGGCCAACGGGCCCGATGGTTTTATCTATTTCTCGACATCAAACCGCGACGGCCGCGGTAATCCCGACGAAAGAGATGACCGGATCTTAAGGCTAGTCCCTGCGAATTGATTATCAACCGCAGAGGGCGCTGAGTGCGCAGAGATGTTTTGAGCTTGGGTGCGCCAATTTGGGCTCATGTCAGTAACAAGCAACTTTTCATTGGTCAAAGGCAGGCTTAATTTACGAATCCCCTATAAGAATTATCTCGGCGCTCTCTGCGCTCTCCGCGGTGACAACTAGCCACTTCGTTTGCACGTAGATGTCCAGTATTTTGAAGCCTTGCCGTCTTTGATACTCTCACCAACCCAGTCAAAACCCTTATCGGATATGTTGTAAAAGGTGTAAGATCCGCCGTTTGTTTTGGTCCCTGTACGCATCACGAGCTTCTTCCCTTCCATCTCACCCGAAACCGCCGTCGAGGGTGAATATCCCGGCATTCGAAAGAACGTTACCTTCCACTTTTTGTCCTTGGCGTCAAAGATCCGTATGTTTGACGTCGAAAAAGCCGGACTCCAGTACTGATCCTGAATCCCGTAACCGTTTAGGAAATATCTTGCGTTCCAAATCGCCGGCATCTTGGTCCACTTTCCTGTCTTGCGGTTGAGAATCTCGTCGGTACAGTCAAACGCACCGATCATGAAAGCGAATTGCTTTGTTTCAGGAGGCGCGGAAGGGTTCATGCGTCCAAACGGATAACTCGCGTTCGGCTCATAGTCGCCTTTCCAACCCTTCAATGGTTGCTGTGCGATGCCCTGAGCGGCAAGAAAGAAGGCCAACAAGGCCAATCCAATGGTTTGAAGCATTATTTGATTCATTCTGGACATCGTCATTTACCTCCTAAAGCACTAAAGGCTAGCTGAAACTGAGCCAAAAAGTGTTGAAAGAACCGTGAAATGTAGTTTCCGTAGTCCTTGGTTAGTTGGTTTGGGAAGCGGAATCCGCATTTCGAACGGCAGAACCGAGGCCCGGGATAAGTTTCGCCCCGGCCTTTATTTCATAACCCTTTCCATCGAGTTCGGTGCCCACAGGTTCGTAGAGACCTCCAAGGTGCTCGCTGAAAAATCGCTCGGCCACGGCAAAAAGCGACTCCCAGTTTTCCGGTTCGCGATAGTCGTGGGCTTCGGCGGGATAGTAAAGATAGGTAATGGGTTTTTCGGCCTTTTTCATTGCTTCGACCAAGCGATCGGAATGCGACGGGATTGCCCGGTTATCTCGGCCACCGTGCGTGATCAGTAACGGCCTTTTTATCCTGCCCACATGAAACAGCGGTGAAGTCTTTTTCAGGTGTGCTTTGCCTTTTTCTGTTGAAGGATCACCGAGTTTCCGCCGCATAAGGTCTGACCACTGCGCGAGAACATTTAGGTCCGAAACCGGATAAAGCGCAAACCCGCATGCATATTTGTCAGGCGCAAAAGCTAAAGCGGAAAGCGTGGCGTAGCCACCGTAAGACCACCCGTAGATTCCCACTCTGGACCTTGTAGTGATTCCTTTGGAGATCGCCCACTCGACGGCATCCTCGACATCTTCGTCCATCTTGCCGCCCCACTCGAGATTCCCGGCTTCGATCATCTTCTTGCCAAAACCACCGGCGCCTCGGAACTCAACTCGCATTACAGCGTACCCGCGGTTCGCAAGAAGCTGAAATGTTCGGTTTGTATACCAGGAGTTCCACGGATACGCGACAAACGGCCCGCCGTGAACATATACGAGCATCGGAAGCGGCTTCTTAGTAGTATTGTCTTTACCAAGCGACTTATTCGGCGGCAGGAATACCTGTGCGGGGAACTGAAGACCATCCCTTGTTTTGATTACAACCGAACTGCGTTTGGCCAATTGGTACTTCTCCAACACCCCGTGATCTGTAAATAGAAATTCAACATTACCGGAAGCGCGTTCGTAGGAGTAAAAGCGCATCGGTCCGCCATCCATATACACCACCAGCCATTTCTTATCATCGGAGCTCCGTCCGGCAACACCGACGTCGCCGCCCCGGACTTTCGAGAGGTGATCGAAATCCCGCTTAATACTCTTGTCGATATAGTGCCGGCGCAAAGCTCCAAAATAGGCGGTCGCTGACTCAGCTTTACCG
>JABDKD010000188.1 GCA_013003215.1 Pyrinomonadaceae bacterium | reverse complement strand
ACGATTGGGAAAGTCATGTCCGACGGAAGTGTCAGGAACGCATCCGGAAACACGATCGGTAAGGCTACGGGCAGCATTTCAAAAGAACAGGCCGCGGCGTTCTTCTTCTTCTTTTTTTCAGATTTGGTTTAAGGCCGCCGGACAACGCACCTATCTTCCGCCTTCCGGGTACTCGATAATCTTGATAACACCCTTCTTGAGCTTGTGCGGATTGGGTTTAGGAGGACGAGCCATCGTGAAGCGATGATTGTAGCTGTCCTCGTCAGTAACAACCGACTTGTCCTGCCATTCATACTTCACAATTGCACCATCATCGAACTCGTAGGTTCTTTCGATCTGGCTCAAACTAAACTTGGTCGTTTCCTCGGCGACGAAACGCGTCTGAATATCCTGAATGATACTCGTTACGTAGTAATTGGTGTGTTTGTTGTTTTTCATGACAAGGAATGTACAAGAATTTATATTACGTTTCGTGTCGCGAGACAAGCGGGCCGATTGAAAAGGGAAAACAAAACTTGATAACTGTTTCGATACGACACTCAGCCACTTAAAGAATTCGCATTCCACTCCTCGGTCTTTATCCTTACATTCTTCTTTCCATCAAATGCAGAAGCCGCACGCTACCGCATCCGGTTCTGTCTAATTCTCAGTTTTCAATCCTCACACCTCAACACCAACGTATTCCCGGTAGACAGCGATCGGGAACAACGCGGTCCAGCCGCAGAAGTCACGGCGGGAAGGAAGTCCGTAAGAAACGAGATCCGGAGAATAGTTTTCCCAGAATGTACCTGTGCCTTTATAGACCTTAGCTACATTTTGATAGGTGATACCGGCGAGCTTCTTTGCTAAATCATGTTCGCCAACTGCGGAAAGTCCCTTAAAAACCATGTAGCTTGTCGGCGCCCAAACGCCGCCGAGCCAGTAGTCACCCCAACCCTTGTAGTCTTCGTCAGTCGCGGAGAGGCAGGGGAGAGGTGTTTCCCTGTAGAATTCAGCGGGATCCTTTAGCTTCTCCAAAAATCGTTCACGCCTTTCGACGGGAACGACCCCGCCTAGCAGCGTCCAGTAAGCTCCGATGTGGCGGCGTTTGATCTGTTTACCGAACCCCAGATCATAATAAAAACCGTCTTCGATGCTCCAGCACTTTTGGTTAATCGCCTCCTTTAGGTCTTTGTGAAAAGATTTGTAAGCGGCAATATCCGCATCGTTACCCGTCAACTCCGCGATCCGTATCAGTTGCAGGGCATACATCGCCATCTGAGCGGAAAGGTCAATAAACCTGCCCTGCTCGTTCCATACACCGGTCCTGGTGTCCTTGTATTCCGAGACAAACCTGTCCAATTGTTCCTCTGCCGGGAGATTCAAAGCGCCGATTTTTGACCAGAGTTCGTCCTCTGTTAACCCGCTTCCCTGCGTCGGCGTCCAGTCTCTTGGAGAACGTGGAATGTTGTCCATGCCCATTCCCAGCGCATCGCCAAAGAACAGCCTATCTTCACCCTGATATCGCTCGACAAGAAACCCGAAATTTCTCTTGAGTATCGGATAGACCTTTTTGAGCCGGTCAACATCTTTCGAAACCGTGTAAATCTCAAGTTCGGCAAACGCAAGCAGAGGGGGGTTTATCGAGACGGGATGATTTTTTGGCCATAGCGGGCGCCCGTCCTGCCTGTATTCACGACATATGAAGCCATCGGGCTCTGCCTGCTCATAAAAGTTGTCAAGCGCCTGGTAAACAGGCAGCTCGTCCATGTGATACTTCGCGAAGCACGCCATGAAGCATGTGTCCCAAAGGAAGATGTTTTTAGAGAATGCTGCGTCGATAAAAGGTTTCTTAAAAAACTGCTCATCGTCTCCGCCTCTGACCTTCTCTTCTGTAATACTTAACGCCTTCTCATACATCTCCTTCGAGAGATCTTCGGATACCATAAATGGCTCAATGCAATCAACATCCGAGTGCGGGGTTGCGCAGGATGACAGCATCGAAAGGCCCAGAGAACTCGATGCAAGCGCGGCTACTTTTCCAAATTCCCTGCGATTCATACTCGACCCTCCTTAGTGAGCTTTATGGGATCAATACTATTTTGCCCTGCGCTTTGGACTCGATAATCTCCCGATGGGCAGTGCCCACAGCCGAAAGCTCAAAAGACCTTCCGACGACAGGCTTCAGATAACCCTGGCTAAGGCCTTCGAAGATTGCCGAATGGATTTCCTCAAACTCTTCCTTTGAAGCATTAAACAGAGACATTCCCTTAATCGTCGCTTCTTTGCCCATCGTCAACCTCGGATCAAAATCCAGCGACCCGCGACTTCCGATTACAACAATTCGCCCAAATTTCGCGAGAACAAAGAAGTCTTTTGTAAGGTTGACGTTGGCAAGCATCTCAAGAATTACGGTAACTCCCTCACCTTTTGTCGCTTCCAGAATCTCACTCAAATAATCCTCTTCTCCGTGATCAAAAACTGCATCGGCGCCGACTTCTCTTACCAGCCTCAGTCCTTCCGGAGAGCCTGCCGTGCCGAATACTTCCGCGCCCGTGTTTTTTGCCCATTGAATGGCGGCTATCCCGACTGCCCCCGATCCACCGTGGATCAGGATTCGATCTTCCGCGGTGATCCCGGCCTTATTGAACAGGGCCCTAAAGGCCGTTGCGTAGGGAACAAAAACGCCGGCACCTTCCTCAAAACTGGAATTCTCCGGCAGTTTCCAGACCTGATCTTCATTGCAGAGAGCAAATTCAGCGTATGTCCCTGAAAGCGCTCCGGCAAGATACACGCGGTCTTCTGGCGCAGCCTTTGAAACACCGGTGCCTGCCTCGACAACTACCCCTGCCGCATCTTTGCCGGGGGTAAATGGTACCGGAGGTGCGGTCGGGTGGTTTCCCTGCCGTATGTAAGTATCTACGGGATTGACGCCCGCTGCTTTGATCTCGACCAGAACCTGTCCCGGTCCCGCAGCGGGCTTGTCGGTCTCAACATACTCGAGCACGCTTTCATCACCGTACTCTTTCACAACAATTGCTTTCATGACAAAGAGTTTTGCAGTTCAAGGTTCAAAGTTCAAAGTTCAAAGCTATTGGCGTAGATTCATAACTCCGGAAGGATCGGTTCAAGTATAGCTTGACGAATTGCAGTGACTCCCCCCTTCTTCCATTTCGGTGCCCTAGACTAGGAAACATCCCTAACCTTGAACTTAAAACTTGGAACTTGGAACTTGGAACTTACGGCCTTGAACTTTGAACATTGAACACAAAAGAATGGCGAACCGGCGCAATGCGCCGGCCCGCCAATCGTTCTTCAACTCAATTACTGCTTACATGTGGTTTTCAATCGCCTGCGCAATCGCTTCCTTCGAAACGGCACCAACGATGCGTTCCTTCTCTTCACCGCCCTTGAAGACGATAAGAGTTGGAATTCCCCGAACACCATAGCGCTGGGGCACGTTCATGTTTTCGTCGACGTTCATCTTGAAGACGCCGGCTTTGCCGTCCATGTCCTCCGCGACTGATTCAACCGACGGGCCGATCATACGACACGGCGCACACCATTCTGCCCAGAAGTCCACGAGTACCGGTTTATCCGAACCCAAAACATCCGTCTCAAAATTAGCGTCCGTAACAGCTTTTGCAAATTCTCCCATTTCGATAATTCTCCTAATAACCTGTCTATTATTACTAAGTGGTTTTATCAAACCACTTCGACCGAAGTCAATTGTAACAAAACATGTTACAAAAGACAAGCAACCTTCAGAGGGGGTTAAAAATCGTTTTCAAGAACAATCCTATACCGCGCTTTTCCGCTTTCCAAATGCGCAAACGCTTCGTTAATTGAAGACATCGGAAACTTTTCGATCTGCGTTTCGATCTCATGCCGGTCACAAAACTCCAGCATTTTCGAAACAACCGAAGGGCTGCCGGTTGCGGTCGCCGAAACTTCTTTCTGCTGAATGATTTGCATCATCCCAACGGGTATCGGTTCCGGTGTCGCACCAAGCAAATGAAGCCTGCCCTTCGGCGCAAGCGCATCGATAAACAGATCCCAGTTGAGCGAGACATTTACCGTAGAGATGATCATGTCCAGACTTCCCCGGATCGCCTCGATTTCTGAATCGACCCTTGAATTCACGACCCGGTCCGCCCCCATTGCAATTAGTTCGTCCGTTTTTTCCGGGCTCGATGAAAACGCGGTCACATCGCATCCCCATTTATCAGCGAACTTGAGCGCAAGGTGCCCGAGTCCTCCGATACCAATTACTCCCACTTTTGCCAAAGGACTAACGTCGTATTGGTAGAATGGATTAAAAACTGTAATACCGCCGCAAAATAAAGGTCCTGCCTTTAGCATGTCCATCGATTCAGGAAGCTTGATCGCCCACGACCAGTGGCAGCGAACTCTGTCAGCAAAACCACCGTGACGGTTCACAATCGTCTGTTCCAATTCCGGGCAGAGTATTTGGTAGCCGGAAATGCACTGCTCGCAATGGCCGCAGCTACCCGAATTCCATCCAAGTCCAACTTTGTCGCCGACCCTAACGCCTTTTACGCGTGACCCGGCAGCTATTATCTCGCCGATCGCCTCATGACCGCCTACGAACGGGTATTCCGTCATCTGCCAGTCGTTGTTTCTCATAGAAAGATCTGAATGACAGATCCCACACGAATGCACCTTTATCTCGACCTGTTCTTCGCCAAGGTCACCGGCGTCAAACTCAAACGGTTCAAACTCCGCACCGGCCGCTCCGGCCGCATACGCTTTAATTATATTGCTCATAGTGTTTTAGACTGCTTCTTATTGTTTCAATCAATCGATCCGCGTTTTCTTTCGTGAAGCAAATCGGCGGCTTTATCTTGATCACATTATCGTCTGGACCGTCGATTCCGATCATGATCCGCTTCCCGCGCAGATCCTCCTTTATCTTCTCGGCCAGTTCTGTGTTCGGCGAAATCGGATCGCCGTCTCTTATCAACTCGAGACCAAGAAAGAGCCCTTCTCCTCTTGCGTCCCCGGCGACCTCATACTCTTCAACCAGTTTTTTCAACATCGCTAGCAAGTATCCGCCTACCTCAGCCGCATTTTCAGGGAGTTCCTCCTTTTCCAGTACATCGAGCACCGCATCAGCGATCGACAAAGAAACCGGATTGCCGCCGAACGAGCTAAAGAACTCCATGCCGGTCTCAAATGATTCCGCTATCTCGTCGGTCGTTACTACAGCTGCGACCGGATGCCCGTTTCCCATAGGCTTGCCCATGATAACGATATCCGGTTCAACTCCGTGCATCTCGAATCCCCAGAAGTACTTTCCTAAACGGCCGAATCCCGTCTGAACCTCGTCGCTTATACAAACCCCGCCGTGAGTACGGATGGCGGGATAGATCGCCTTCAGATAGCCCGGTGCCAACGGCACCTGCCCGCCGCACCCGACAATCGGCTCGGCCAGAAACGCCGCCACCTCTTGACCCTCAATCCTTGAAAGGGCTTTATCGGCAAACATTTTCCCTGCATCCGGGCCGCGGAATTCGCCTTTGTATGTATCCGGAATCGGCGCCTCAATGACCTCCTCAACGCGACCCGTTCCGCCCTTTCTGTTGTACTTGTAGTGACTTATCTCGATACCTGTTTTCGTATTCCCATGGTAACCGTGTTCCATCACCAATACAGAGTTTTTGTTTGTATGCCCCCGGGCCAGCCTCAGCGCCAGATCACTGGCCGCGCTTCCGGAATTAACAAAAAATACCTTTGTCAGTTTTTCCGGGAATTTTTCCAGAAGCCGCTCTGCATATTTGTTATAGGTCTCGTTCAGATAGCGAGTGTTCGTATTCAACCGAGCCATTGCCTTTCTGCCTGCATGAACAACCTTGGGATGACAGTGACCGACCTGTGGAATGTTGTTATAACAATCGAGATAGGCATCTCCAAGCGAGTCAAACATGTACTGGAACGCGGCCGACTCCATCTTTAAAGGCTTCTTAAAAGTAACCGAGAGCGCCTTGCTTGTGACCCGATGCCGCTCCGCCAGTTCTTGTTCAATCTCGTCTTCGATGAGGGGCGTGAAGCCGCACGCCCCTCGAAACTGGTCTTCATAGAACTTCGGGTTTGAAGCGACGAGCGTTTTCAAAAGCGCCCACGCGGGCTTTTCGCTTTCCAGGACGTATGGGTCACCGGGTCTTTTCGTCTTCGCAAAAGCCGCATGACAAACGCTTATCGAGGCCCTTGTCGCAATAAGGTTGAACAGCAGTTCTATCTCTTTTTCCTCAAGCGGGTTGACCTCGTGATATGCCCGAAGCAACGCTTTTGCCTTTTCTAACGGGTCATTCTCCTGGAACAGGACATAGGTCAGCGCGACTGCCACCTCATTGATCAACGGACAGTACGCAGCGTCGCCAAAATCAATAAGGCCCAAAACCTCGTCTTTATATGCCAGGACATTGGAGTCGTGCGCGTCACCGTGAATGATCGATTTTCGCAAAGAACAAAACTTATCGTCCAGAACATCTTCATTCTGCTGAAAGAAGTATTCAACAACTTTCCTGTCCGAGGGTTCGGTAATATAAGACAGGTACTTCTTCACCGACCTGTAATTCTCAAGATGCCATTCGAGTCGGCGTGCTTCCAGAGCCGGCATGCGCTGATCAAGGAACGCTTTGTTCCAGTTTCCAAGAAAGCGCCCAAAAGACTTCATCAACGAGATGCCCGGTGCAGCATCAGCCAGAAAAGTTCCTTCAACAAACCGAAGCAGCCTAACCAGCCTGCCGGAACCGTCTTTTGTTACGTATCCTTTTTCTGATTTGACAGGGACCGGGAAAACGCCCAATTCTTTATCGTTCGCGAGATTGAGTAGCCTCGACTCGGACTTAAGGACCTCCGCGCTTTCCGATCCCTCCTGGTAGATCTTGAGCACGAACTTTTCATCGTGCGCCTGCACCAGGTAGTTCTCGCAGTCATATCCATCCAGCGGTTCGATGCGGGTCGCGTTGATGCCAAATTCCCTCGACAGCAAATCGCTGAAATCCGGCCCGGTTTTTGTGGAACTACTTTTCACCGCTTAAACCTGGCCTCTCCAGTCCTCTGTCGCAACTTCTTTCCAGCGCTCCCTGATCGAGTCAAATTCGGAGGCCTCGAGCGGTCCCATTCCAACGTAACGGGAGTTCTCTTCCCATCTTCCGGGCTTCGTAGTACCGACAATCGCAGTCGTAACTCCCTCAACACTCAACGTGAACCTGAGAGCGTGTCCGACAGATTCTCCAAGAGGGCCTTCGAGAAATGGGAATAGGAGCTTTTCTATCCGATTCCAATATTCATGATGGTAGGGTTCTTCGGGCAATTCGGAATGCCTCCAAACAGCGTTGGCTACCGGTCGTTTGGCGATAACGCCCATCTCTCTTTCAATTGCCAAAGGGAGGGTCAGTTCGATCGGTTCCTGGTCCGCAACCGATACCGAAGTTTGCAAAGTATCAAAGAAATCGGTTTCGATCGCCGCTACCGCATCCGAATGATCCCCGGAGTAGCCTGCAAAACGAATGTAACCCCTCTCCTTTGCAACAATTAGCGCCTCGATACATTCGCCTTGCGAGATCGTTTCGGCATCGCAACTGTGGAGCTGCATGATGTCCAGATAATCGGTCTGAAGCAGCTTCAGGCTGCGTTCAATCGTTTTAAGGATGCCATCCTTGCTCCAGTCAAAACGTGTAAAACCATCTACCGCGCCGCATTTTGAGATCAAGACGATATCCTTGCGGTGATCCAGGAGAGCGTTACCGATCAACTCTTCACTTGTAAGGTAGGCAGCGGCGGTATCCACAAGATTTAGACCGGCATCGATCGCGGAGCCAAGCAGTCTTTCAACGGAATCCTGATTCTGATTCTCCAGTCCGATTTCCGCACCGCCGAAGCCCAGTCTGCTGACTTTCAAACCGGTATTCCCTAGGTTTCTATATTCCATTAGCTCTCGTTCGGGCCGTATTTCTCTTCGAAGTGCTTGAGCGAACCTTCGATCAACTGTCGAAGAATATCCCGGTCAATATCACTCAACCGCTTGATATAAAGACAGGACTTCCCTGTTTTGTGCTTTCCAAGCCGGGACATGAGCTCATCGTATTTCCCGAACCCGTCCATGATGTAAAGAGAAATGTTCTGAGCGCGGGGAGCGAATCCAACCCGCATCCAGTCTCCTTCGCGTCCCGATTCGTATTTGAAATGATACTCGCCGTACCCTACGATCGACGGCCCCCACATCTTGGGTTTGCAACCGATCGCCTTCTCGATCATCCGCGCGATTTCTTTGCAGTCCGATCGCTTTTGGTCGTTCTTAATACCGTCCAAAAAGTCGTCGACACTCGCTTGGCTTATCTTGGTCTTTAAATCCGCCATAACAGCCTAGTCTGAACTGCTAGTCCTTAACCCTGGCGATCATCAAACCGTCACGGACCGCGAGCAGAATATTGTCTACCAGCGGTTCAGCATCAACTTTTACGTTGTACTCATGGAGGGCCTTCGAACTCGTCTTCTTTGCAGTACCGTCTTCAACTTTGAGTACGTCCCCGCTCCACAAAACATTGTCCGCAACAATCAAACCGCCCTTGTTCATCTTGGGGAGTACGAGATCAAAATAGTTCGAATAGTTTTCCTTATCTGCGTCGATAAAAACGAGGTCAATCCTCTCTTTCATCTTAGGAATGTAGTCGAGAGCGGGTTCAAGTATTCCGTCGATCTGTGCCGCGAATTCGGAACGGTCCCAGAATGAACGGGCGATTGCATTCGTATCTTCGTTAACATCAAGGGAAACTATCTTTCCGTCCTCCGCGAGTCCTTCAGCAAGACATAACGCCGAATACCCCATGTACGTTCCAATCTCCAGAACCAGGCGTGGTTGATGCATACGGCTCATCATTGAAAGAAGCCTTCCCTGGTAAAAGCCGCTGAGCATGTTCCTGTCAACTCGCTCACGGTATGTAAGTTCGAGCAACTCCGTCAGCAACGCCCCTTCCGGAGTCGTAAACCGTTCCGCGTAATCCTGTATCTCTTTATCTATCACAATTTTACCCACCAACCTTTACGACGATCTTCCCGAAATGGTCTCCCGACTCCATCATTGAAAGCGCCTCCCGGGCGTCATCAAATTCGAATACTTTTGTCACGACAGGTTTTATGTATTCGTTTCGGATCATCTCCGCCATGTCTTCAAACATGACCCGCGAACCGACAAAAATTCCTTGCAATCGAACTGCTTTCATGAGGATTGAGATCGGGTCAAACCCGCCCTTGCCCGCGAGCACTCCAATAACGGCGATATGGCCCCCCATCCGAACACAGTTGATCGATTTCTGCAGTGTTCCTGCTCCGCCGACCTCGACAATGTGATCGACTCCACGTTTCCCCGTGAGCTCAAGTACTTCCTCGTCCCAATCTGGATTGGTCTTATAGTTGATCGTGTGCGTCGCGCCAAGAGTGCCGGCCATCTCGAGTTTGTCATCACTTGAAGACGTAATAATCGTCTCCGCACCCACATTTTTTGCGAATTGAAGTGCGAAGATTGAAACGCCCCCGGTACCCAAGAGAAGAACCTTGTCCCCTTTTGCCAATTTGCCCGAAACCCTAAGCGCATTCCACGCTGTAACTCCTGCACAAGGCAATGTAGCCGCCTCTTCGTATGTCAGATGCCCCGGTATTGGAACCAGTCCGGCCTCCCGAAATGCACCGTATTCACGCAAACAACCATCGAGGTCACCGCCCAAAGCGGTTTTTGCCTTACGATAGTCAATTGCACCGTCGATCCAGTCCTGCATGAATGCGGGCATCACGCGATCTCCCACCTTCCACCTCGTGACCTCTGATCCGATCTCAACCACCTCGCCGGCACCGTCCGAAAACGGCACGAGCGGCCGCCTTACCTCAGGATCGTAAACTCCCTTAACCATCATCAGGTCGCGAAAATTCAGCGACGCAGCGTGGAACTTAACCACAACTTCGTTTGCCTGCGGCACGGGCATTTTTCTTTCGGTGATCGAAAGATTCTCAATACCGAATTCATTGATTTCGTAAGCTCTCATTGTGCTGTATATCCTCCATCTACCCTTACAGAAGTTCCGGTAACAAACGATGACCGCTCAGAGCAGAGCCAAAGGACGGTTTCCGCAACCTCTTCAGGCTTGCCCATTCTGCCGATCGGATGCAGCGAAGTCAGAAATTTCTCCGTTTCTTCATCTTTCGCAAATCTGTCGATCATCGGAGTTTCAATTGCCGCGGGCAAAACCGCGTTTACCCTGATTCCCTTTTGCGCAAATTCGAGTGCTGCGGACTTGGTCAAGCCTATAACCGCATGCTTTGTAGCTACATACAACGGATTCATCGCGGCTGCGACAACACCAAAAATTGAAGATGTGTTTACAATCGCGCCACCACCGCTCTCAAGAATAGCGGGGATCTCAGCCTTCATTGAGAGCCAGACTCCCCTCAGGTTTGTTTCAACAATGAAATCAAAGTCTTCCAGGGTCTGATCGACCAACGGTTTAAAAAACTGCTCGACGCCCGCGTTGTTAATGGCGAAATCCAATCGTCCGTACATCTCGACGGTTTTATTCACCATTCTCTCGACATGTTCGGGATTCCTAATATCAGCTTCGATAAAATAAGCGTCTCCGCCCTCTTCCGAAACAGCGGCACTTATCGAATTTCCTTCTGCCGCTCTCCTGCCCGTGAACGCGACCTTTGCACCTTCTCTCGCAAATGACTTAACTGTTGCTTCACCGATGCCCGAAGTTCCACCGGTAACAAGTGCTACTTTGCCTTCAAACTCACCCATCTCTAAAACCTCGTGAATACATCGTCAGGTTCGTATCTGACCTTTTCGAGATTAGAAAGCCAATCTTCATTTTGATCGCGGTATCCAAGTGCGCATGCCACAACCGAAAAATAGCCGTCATCCTGAATCCCAAGAATTCTGTCGTACTCATTAGGAACGAAGCCCTCCATCGGACAAGCATCTATTCCGAGAATAGCTGCCGAACTCAACAAAAACCCAAGTGCGATAAAGCATTGCCTGGCTGACCAGTCGTTTAGTGCTCCTTGTTCGCGCGCCTGCTTTTGTGAGCCATGCATCATCCCCCGAAGTACTTCAAGCTCCTTTCGCGGCGTGTTCCGGACTTCCACAATTCGATCCAGATATCGCTCAATATCGTCCGGCTGCGCATCTTTAAGCGCAGCGATTACAACAAGATGCGAGCATTCTTCAATCTGCGGCTGATCATAGGAATGAGACCGGAGCCTTTTCTTAACATCCGGATTCTTAACGACGTAGAATTTCCACGGCTGCAAACCATAACTCGAAGGTGAAAGCAGCAAAGCTTCCTCGAGCGTTGACCAGTCTTCGTCGCCTATCGTCCTTGCAGGGTCAAACCTTTTTACGGCATAGCGCCACTGAAGCCTTTCCAGCAATTGTTCATTAGAAAGTGTTGTCACGTAACTAATTCCTCTTGTTTCTTTGGTAAATCTATCCGGACCACTTCATCGATAACATCCTGGAGACTGTACGAACCCAATGAATTCCTGACGGAAAGATTTGTCTCCTCCTGAAGCCGTTCGAGGACAGAAGTGATCCCCGCGCCGATTTCACAGTCCGACTTTGGCTGATTCGGGTGAAGTCCGAAGACATCGGCCTTGGAAACTGCGTCAAAGACCTCATCCAGCGTAATTGCTGAAGGTTGCCGGGTGAGGCAGGTTCCACCGCTATATCCGGTCCGCGAGACGACCAGTTCCGCATCGTGAAGGTCACACAAGAGTCTCCGAATCACGACCGCATTGGTATTGACGCTTTCGGCCAGATACCCCGACTTGATCCTTTCATCACAGTTGTTTGCGAGCATCGCAAGGACATGGACTGCCATTGCAAACTGACTATTTGCCATAACTGTAACAAGTCTAGTTACAAAAATTTGCCATGTCAATGCATTGCTTCAATTCGATCTATTTATTGATTATTTCAAAGCGAGAGCATTTAATTCTTCCAGAGAATGGTCCGATATCAATGGGAAAACCCTCAGTCGTGCGTCATTACGAAAGCTCTCTGCGGCGAGGGAATCGGCAATAATAAGATCTGCGGAAGAAATGCCTTTCTCCCAGCCATCGTCTGCGGTTGAACGCACCAGAATAGAATCGGGATCTATCTGAACCGCTATCAAAATGGTTTGAGCCATCTTGAGAAAACCATCCCATCCGGAAACCAGTGCGATAAGTGCCTCAGGAGCCGGTCGTTCCCTGTCTGCCATCGCCTCCGGAATCGATCGACTTTTCAAATATAGACAGTCCGCCACCTTATCCTTTATTTTCCGCTTTTCGTCTGCCAACGCGACACATTTCCCGTCGGGTATTCCCTTAGTTAGATCATCCGGAGCGATTCCGGTAATTCCCAAACCGGTCGCCCGGCCTATTTCATGGATAATGATCTCCCGAAGACTTTTATTTTCCTCGATTACGACGATTCCATCCGTCTGCATCCGAGCAAGATGTTCGCGGATGGCAGTTTCGATGCCATCGGAATCCGCTCCCGCTTTGAACGCATCCCTAAGGTAAATTGCCGTGAGCCACTCAAGATCCTCATGGGATGTAAACCGGGAAGACTCGACCGCATAAAAACCGCTCCCCTGGCGAAATTCAACGAGGCCTTTTTCCGCGAGGACCTTGTACGCGTTTGAGACAGTATTTTCATGAATGCCAAATCGCCTCGCGAGTTCTCCGCGACTTGGCAGTTTTTCTCCGACCGAGATGTCTCCACTCGAGATCGCAAGAGTCATCTGGGTGACGATCTGCTCGCGAATCGGAGCATCCGTTTGTTTTGAAATCCAAAGCTTCATTACGGAGGCTATTCTTTTAGAATGTGTGCCAACGCGGGATCAAGTTCGGGAAAGTCGAATTTGAAACCGGCCTGCTCCAGCCTTCTTGGGATAACCCGAGATCCTTCCAGGAGGAGCCTTTCACCCATTTCTCCGAACACGAGTTTGACCCCGAACGCCGGGACCGGAATAAAAGCCGGCCTGCTCAACTGGCCCGCAAGGGACGCCGTAAAATCCTTGTTTTGAACGGGATTGGGAGCTGTGGCATTGTACACGCCCTGCAATTTATCCGATTCCAATGCTTCGACAATGATCTTTACCAGATCGTCGAGTGCGATCCAAGCCATCCATTGCTCACCGCTTCCGACTGTTCCACCGACACCATACCTGAACGGCGTCAGCATTTTTTCCAAAGCACCGCCGTCCTTCGAAAGCACCAGCCCGATTCTCAATATGACGAGCCGGTCGGCGAACTTTGCCGCTTGTTCCGTTTCTTCCTCCCACGCAACACAAACGTCACCCAGGAAGCCTGTGCCCGGATTGCTTTCCTCGGTTACAATCTCATTTCCGCGGTCACCGTAAAATCCAATTGCCGAAGCGCCTATGAAAATCGAAGGCGGATTCTCCAGTTTTGAAAGCGCTTTAACCAGAGTACGGGTACCCTTAACCCTGCTGTCACGGATCCGGGCTTTTCTTTCTGCCGTCCAACTTCCGCCGGCGACATCTTCACCCGCAAGGTGGACGACCGCTTCCATCCCTTCGAGTTTCTCAGCTTCTTCTTTTGAAAAACCCTCGTAGGCATCCCATTGAATATCAAAATCGCTTTTTGGTTCGCTCCTTGAAAGCCTGTAGATCTCGTGACCTTCAAGGGCCTTGCTAAGTGCTGTGCCTACGAGCCCCGATGCTCCGGTAATAAGTATCTTCATCTTTGGTTTCAACCTCACCTTTCTGAGGCATTATCAGTCTGTTCTGCCCTGCAGTTCTTCCTTAATAAAAGTCGCCAAGCGGCGCATTTCAGATTCGGTCAGCTGGTCTCTGAAAGGCGGCATCGGAAGTTTTCCAAAGGCTATCTGTTTATAGATCTCCTCTTCCGCGCGTGTTGCGGGTTCGCCTTTACGAAGACTAGGAACTTGTTGACCATTCATCATACGGCCTTCTCCCTCCGGCCCATGACAGATTACGCAGTTCTGCCTGAACAATGATGCCTCATACGAGGAATTCCCCTTGATCCTCGCCTGCTTACCTTCACCGCCGCAGGCGTACGCAAAAATTGTCCCGCAGACTAGTACGACCAACGCCGCGAGCTTCAAAATCTTTCTCATCCGTTTGTCGTACCTACCTGATTGCTCCCTCGATCGGGCTGGAGGCCGATGCATACAACCTCTTGGTCATTCTTCCTGATTCATATGCCAGCCGGCCGGCCTCGACACCAAGCCTCATCGCTTTGGCCATCTTTCCGGGATCGGCAGCCTCAGCAATAGCGGTGTTCATAAGTATCGCGTCCGCCCCTAACTCCATCGCAATTGCTGCGTCCGAGGCAGTTCCAACTCCTGCATCGACAATGATTACAGCGTCAGGAAGCTGCTCGCGCATGATTCTTAGGTTGGCCGGGTTTTGTACTCCAAGTCCTGAGCCGATCGGAGCCGCCAGCGGCATCACCGCCGGACACCCGGCATCCAAAAGCTTCCTTGCCATGATCAGGTCGTCCGAAAAGTAAGGCAGAACGATAAATCCCTCAGCGACCAAAGTGCGAGCGGCTTCAAGCGTCTGCTCGTTATCAGGAAGTAAAGTGATCTTGTCTCCAATCACCTCGAGCTTGATCCACTCGGTTTCGAGGGCCTCTCTTGCCAGCCTCGCGGTTCGAATGGCGTGCTCGGCATCAAAACAGCCCGCCGTATTCGGAAGTATTGCCATTGATGGATCCAGATGATCCAGAAATGACTCAGTACTTCCATCCAGAGGCACCCGGTTAACCGCGACCGTTACCATTTCAGCGCCCGAGGCCTTATGAGCCGTCTTCATTTCTTCGAAGTTTCGGTACTTCCCTGTCCCGATAATCAAACGAGAACCAAATTCCTTTCCTGCTAGCTTCAATTCACCCACCTGCCATGTAATTTTTACTTTCTCCGAGTCTAGCAAAATTCTCGGCAAAACAAATGCGGAGCACGTTAGTTTGAAACGCACTCCGCATCACTGATTCTAATTCTTCGGACTTGGCTCAGCCGCCCCCTACGAAATGAACGATCTCCAGCACATCTTCATTACGGAGGACAGTCTCACCCCAATCGTTTCTCCGGACCACGTCCTTATTCAATTCCACTGCGATCCTTGTGTCAGGCAATTCCAGTTCACCCAACAATTCCGAAAGCTTTATTCCTTCCCGGACCTCGATAAAGTCCCCATTTAGTCTTAGCTTGACCATCAATCTTTGTGCGCAATCGAACGCCGGATCTCAGCTTCTTCGTTTCCAACCATCGCCCTAACCAGTATGGCTGCCCTTCCGGAACGAAACTCCGGTATGTTCACAGACACTGCCGCAATCCCGTTAGTGTCCGCTTCCGAGTGAAAGATCTGAGGTCGGAAATCGGACCCGAGGACCTTGATCATCACTCCGGCACCGGGGATTGCTTCCTCATCTTTGCCGCGGCAAACCAATACATTTATGTTCTTCTGTTCGCCGCTTCCGAATACATCACTGCCGAGGATCTTTACCTTAAGCTCGTTTTCAAGTAGCGGCTCGAATTGTTCCAGGTCACCAATGATCCGGACAGCTTCCGGAGGAAGTATTATCTCTTCCTCGATTATCACGTTACCGTCCAAGACGGTTTCCTCGACAATCTCGACGTCTTCGACCATCGGAATGTCCCAAACCTTCTCCTCCGCAGGCAATTCGGTTGTCTCTGGCGGTTGAGGCGCCTTAGGAACGTCAGTTTCACCAGGTGCCGGCACCTCCGCCTTTTGGTCTGCGGCCGGTACTTCAGCAGGCCGTTTAACCGTACGAACCTCTTTTCGAGCGACGAGACCTTCCGGCTGCTCCGGTGTCTCCTTCATTGACATCCGCATCAGGTCGTCGATCCGGCCCGCGTGAATCGCCGCACAAATCAGCTTGTGCTGCCTATTCACGCGCGATTCCAGCTCCGCTTCGTCAAAGCCGGTTTCCGCGATATCGTCGTAAGGGGACCGCTTACTCGCGAGGATCGTCCCGCCCTTGTAGACAAGCGACAAGATGAAGGGCGTCTTAAGCCCCTTGTCTTCCGTCTGGACGTGGTATGTAACCCCGTCGTGCTCGATATCTGTATTGAAACCGCTTATCACGAAGTTTTTATTTGCGGCGGACTGTAAATGTGGTTCCGGGTAATTGACTCGATGACTGCGAACGTAACACAGCATTTGAACGCCGGTCAATGGAGTTATTAATTGTATTCCAAGGCGACACTTACATTCAATAGAAAGGCGTCGGATAAATGTTTCGAATGGCCTCATCAACGCTAGTTTTGACGCTTCCTTGACACTGTATAGTGCATAACTTACGATGTTTTTTGACCCTTAAGACTAAGTCTAATTATCTTGGAAAAGCGGGATGAAACTGTCTCGGAACGCGATTCATACCGTGTCTCGGGCGCCGGAGCAAAATGACTGATTTCAACCTTATTGATTATGCACCGATATTGGTGATGTTCGTGGTCGCGGTCGGCTTCGCCCTGAGCCAGATTATCGTGGCTCAATTGATCGGTCCCAGAAAAAGGACCGCGATTAAGCTGATGCCTTACGAATGTGGTAAGGACCCGGTCGGGACTGCCCGGGAACGCTTTTCGATAAAGTTTTACATGGTCGCTGTAGCCTTCTTAATATTTGACCTCGAAATTCTATTCATCATTCCGTTCGCAGTTGGTTTCAAGGACTTGCTGGCCCTAGAGAACACTACCGGTGTCCTTTACGGAACGATCGCTTTTGTCACGATGATGTTCTTTTTGGCAACTGTCGTGGTTGGGCTGATTTACGAATGGAAGAAGGGTGCATTTGATTGGAGTGAGCAGGCGCGCGCA
This sequence comes from Pyrinomonadaceae bacterium, assembly GCA_013003215.1. GTDB lineage: Bacteria > Acidobacteriota > Blastocatellia > Pyrinomonadales > Pyrinomonadaceae > Aridibacter. The sequence goes on along the minus strand of JABDKD010000188.1, from coordinate 28,332 downwards.
GAAGCGAAAGCGGAAGCAGCCAGGTTGAAGAAACGTGAGACCGCTGCGAGACTCGAAACGGTAAAAGCTGCGTAACGGAGTACTGAATGGGTTTAGAAAATAAGGTATTTGAAGCACTTCCGGACGTAATAACGGTCAGGCTGGATGCAGTCGTTAACTGGGCGCGTAAATCCAGTCTGTGGCCGGCAACATTCGGACTTGCGTGCTGCGCTATAGAAATGATGAATACCGTTTCCGCGCGAAACGACTTGTCGAGATTCGGTGCGGAGACTTTCCGCGCAAGTCCGAGACAGGCAGACGTAATGATTGTGTCTGGCCGCGTTTCGAGGAAAATGGCCCCTGTCCTGCGCAGGATCTACGATCAAATGCCCGAACCGAAGTGGGTGATCTCGATGGGCGCATGCGCGACTTCCGGAGGCGTCTTTGATAATTACGCCATCGTTCAGGGCGTCGACAAGGTTGTTCCCGTAGACATTTATATACCCGGCTGCCCGCCGCGACCGGAAATGCTGGTGCATGCGATAACGATGCTCCAGGAAAAGATTATGAAGGAATCGGTCAAAGAGAGGACCGACACCTTCGAAGAAGAATCCAGGGAATCCATCGTACCGGGAACGCTTCCCGTCACTGAAGGAACGGATCTCGAAGAAAGCGCTAAGGATAAAGAAACAAAGCCTTACACAGTTCCTTCAAGACACGAGAAAAGGAGAAGCTCCTAAACCCAAATCTTCCGCATTTTTTTATGGGAACAGAAAAACTTCATGAATACGTTGAGGCTCTGAAGTCAGAGAATGAGAAATGGGTCTCAGAGGTTGTTGATGCGCTTGGCGAAGTGACGGTTATTACTCCGAGAGAGTCGATCTCGGAGGTTTGTGCCTATTTGAGGGACAAACAAGGTTTCGACATGCTGGCGGATCTTTGCGGGTGCGACCGCGGCCCGGAAGAAGACCCGAGGTTCGAAGTTAACTACCACCTTTTCTCTACTGAACATTTTAACCGACTCCGAATAAAGGTTGAGTTGAGCGAGGACGATCCGAAAGTTGAATCGGTTGTCGCTTTGTGGAAAACGGCGAATTGGCACGAACGTGAAACATACGATCTCCTTGGGATCATTTTTGAGAACCATCCCGATCTCCGAAGGATTTTGCTTCCTTCCGATTTCGATGGGCACGCACTTAGAAAGGACTATCCTTTGAGGGGTTACGAGCCATACAGCTTGACCTAGGTTCAGGAAGTCGGGCTAGACGAGGGCCCCAGGGCGGAAACAGAACAGCAGATTTCTGACTCCTGACTCCTCAATTCTTAGAAATTTATGGATGTTGCTTTAGAAACAGACGTACCTGAAGTCATGGACGAGTCGCTGGACTCGCAGATGACAATATCGATGGGGCCGCAGCACCCTTCCACCCACGGTGTATTGAGGCTCGAGCTTGTCCTTGATGGCGAAACGGTTGTAAGAACCATTCCGGATATCGGGTATCTCCATACGGGGATGGAGAAGCTGTTCGAGTACAAGAAGTATCAGCAGGGCATCGTTATTACGGACCGAATGGATTACCTCAATCCGCTTGGTAACAACCTCGCTTATGTAATGGCGGCTGAGAAGTTACTCCAGGTTGAGATCCCGGAGCGCGGTCAAGTGATCAGGGTCCTGATGTGTGAACTCCAGAGAATTGCTTCGCACATGGTCTGGTTGGGAACCCACGCTCTGGATATCGGTGCGATGAGCGTATTCTTCTTCTGTTTTCGTCAGCGCGAAAAAATCTTAAACCTGATCGAATCGGCCTCCGGCGGACGAATGACACCGAGCTATTTCCGAATCGGCGGCCTTATGATGGACCTGCCGGCGGGATTCGAGGCCCGCTGTAAACAGTTTTTGGCGGATTTCCCTGCGGGCATGGACATGTTTGAAACGCTCGTGTCGGGCAACACCATTTTCCAGAGCAGAACAAAGGAAGTCGGCTATATAAGCAAGGAAGAGGCAATCCAGTGGGGATTGACCGGTCCCTGCCTGAGGGGCAGCGGTGTCGAGCTCGATCTGCGTATCCATAATCCCTACACAGGTTACGAGACATACGACTTCGATATTCCGGTAGAAGAGGGCGGTGACGTCTGGGCACGTTTCAGGGTCAGGATGCGGGAACTCTACGAATCGGCCAAGATCGTTACCCAGGCTCTCGAGCGGCTAAAACCGGGGCCGTACAAGGCAGACGCGCCTAAGGTTGTACTCCCCGACCGCGACGACATGAGAAAACACATGGATTCATTGATCCACCACTTCCTTATCGTCGCTGAAGGTTTCAACGTGCCGGAAGGCGAGGTCTATCACGCGATCGAAGCCTCCAAAGGTGAGCTCGGCGTTTATATGAAATCGAACGGAGGTCCGAAACCGGAACGTGTACATTTCCGCGGCCCGAGTTTTGTAAATCTTTCGGCGCTGCCGGATATGGTCGAAGGCGAGTTAATCGCGGATGTTGTGGCGGTTATCGGATCGCTGGATATTGTCCTTGGGGAGATTGATCGGTAGGAAACAATGGTCAGGAATCTGACCAAAAGACCTTCGATGGTCGTTGTTTATTGACGAATTTACATGGGAAGCGTAGCAACAGATTATACGAATCAGATCGAGTACTCGGATGAGATAGCAGAGTTTTCTCCCGAAGTCGTAGAGGAGATGAAATCGCATCTGACCAAATACCCGGAAGGGCGTCAGAGGTCGGCGTTGATCCCTCTTTTGTTTGTTATCCAGCGTGAACGCGGTTGGATCGACAACCCGGGAGTGAATTTTCTTGCGAGGTTTCTGGATCTGGAAGTATCGGACGTCTGGGAAACGGCAACGTTTTACACGATGTTCAATATGCGGCCGATCGGGAAACATCACATCCAGATCTGTAAGACGCTTTCTTGCAATATCATGGGTGAGCCCGAGATCACCGATCACATATGTTCAAAGCTCGGCATTGAGCCAGGCGGTACCACGGAAGACGGCAAGTTTACTGTGACCATGGTCGAATGTCTTGGAAGCTGCGGAACGGCTCCGATGCTCCAGGTCGGGTTTGATTTTCATGAGAACCTGGACCGGGAAAAAGTTGATGAGTTATTAGACTCGTTGGACTGAGTGCTGAGATCAGAGATCAGAGATCAAAGATCTGAGTTCAGGGATCAGAGTTCAGGGATCAGAGTTCCGGAAGTCCTTTATAGTCCCGTAGGGACAGAATGAATTTAGCCGTGGGTAAGGCCGGAGGCCGCAGCCCTCGGAATTGAAATCAATAAGTTTTTTCGTCGCGTCAGCGACGGTTGGAAACGCCGCTCGCTTACGCAAGCGGAAATGATCGCCATCGGCTCACGCCGACGGTACTGATTTGGGGTCCTGAGTGCCAATCGTCCCGTAGGGACAGAATGAATTTAGCCGTGGGTAAGGCCGCAGCCCACAGAATTGAAAACGACAAGGTTTTTCGTCGGGTCAGCGACGGTTGAAAACGCCGCTCCCTAACGCAGGCGGAAACGATCGCCATCGGCTCACGCCGACGGTACTGATTAAATGGAAATTAAAGCAATAGGGTGCGAACCGCTGCAGTTGAAGATGATGCACGTCGAGAACGGGCATACACTCGAGGTCTATAAAGAACACGGCGGTTACAAAAGTCTCGAAAAAGCGATGAACATGTCCGCGGACGAGATCATCGACGAGGTCAAGGACTCGGCACTCCGCGGTCGCGGCGGCGCGGGCTTCCCTACCGGAATGAAATGGTCATTTGTTCCCAGGGACTCGCCAAAGCCGAAGTACATCGTTTGCAATGCTGATGAATCTGAACCAGGAACTTTCAAGGACCGATATCTTTTAGAACGTGATCCGCACGCATTGATCGAAGGAATGCTTATTGGCGCCTTCGCTCTCGGTGTGGAGACCTGCTACATCTATTACCGCGGCGAGTACAACTACCTTATCGAGATCATGGATAAGGCGATCGAAGAAGCTAAGGCGGCGAACCTGGTCGGCAAGAATATTCTAGGCAGCGACTTCACCTGCAATTTTTACACCCACACCGGTGCCGGCGCTTACATTTGCGGAGAAGAGACTGCACTGCTTTCATCACTTGAAGGATTTCGCGGACATCCCCGTATGAAGCCACCTTTCCCAGCTGTTGAGGGTGTTTACGCATGTCCTACTGTCGTTAACAACGTCGAAACGCTGACCGCAGTTCCACAGGTTATCGAAATGGGCGGAATTGCCTGGCGGGATCTCGGGACAGAGCGCTCCGGAGGAACAAAACTCTGGTCTGTTTCGGGCCATGTGAAAAAACCGGGCGTCTATGAGCTTCCCATGGGCTACAAGGATATGGAGAAATTCATCCTCGAAGACTGCGGCGGCATGCTTCGCGACGATAAGAAATTGAAAGCCGTAATCCCGGGGGGTTCAAGTGTTTACATCATGCGTGCTGACCAGATCGAAGGGCAGGACGTGAGCATGTGCTACGAGGGTTTGGTTGAGGCAGGATCGATGGTCGGATCCGGTGGTTTCATGGTAATGGACGAAACCGTCGACGTCGTGGAGTCGACGAAAAACCTGACTGAGTTCTACCGTCACGAGTCGTGCGGTTGGTGTACACCCTGCCGTGAAGGGACAGATTGGCTTGTGAAAATTTTTGACCGGGTTTCGGCCGGAGGAGGCAGGCCGGAAGACGCTCAACTGTTGTTGGATATCAGCGACAATATTGAGGGAAAGTCTTTTTGCCCGTTGGGCGACGCTGCGGCATGGCCGATTCAAAGTGCCGTCAAACGATTCCCGGAAGATTTCAAGAAGCATCTGTTAGGTAACGAGAATTAGAGTCAGTCAAAATTGAAGTAGTTTTTTCAATCCTGTGATGGAGATGAAATGAAGAAACTCGTCTATTTTTTGGACGACAAGATCAATTTGATCACCGTTTTGTTCCTGTTTTGGTCTTTTTATTGGGGCCTCAACGGGCTTGACAAGTTTTTTAACGGAAAATCCGAGCTCTTGCTTGCCGGTTGGGCAACAAAAGGAACGATCGTGGACCTTAAGGAGGACGGATCGCCCAACAAACCGGTTTACAAGATACAGCCATCGGCCAAGGTCGGTTGGTTTGGGGTCAACCGGGACGACAAGATGGCAATGTATTTCCGTACGTTGCACATGCCCCGCTGGGTCGCGATCGCATCGCTATACTTTTTTGCGGTAGCCGAAATCATCCTTGGGCTGATGTTCTTTGCACTGTTTTTATGGGGGCTCAGACATGAAGATGTTCGGGAATCCAGCGTCAATATGTTTTCGGACAGGACGGTGCATCGTCTCGCATTTAAGGGCAGTGTGCTGATTTTCGTAGCGTTCTCGGCGGGAGACATATTGTTTGGTGACAGGATGGAGCTTTGGGAGCACGGGACTTTCCTCGTGATGACGCTTGTTACTTATGACATGTGGTACAAGTCCGATCGGTTCTTCCTCGAGCTCCGAAGAAAGAGACTCGAAGGAATCGATGACGATGATCTGGATAATTCGAGACAGGCCTCGTCATACAAATTAAAGCAGGAAGAAGAATAACTATGGGCAAAGGCGATAAAAAATCAAGGCGCGGAAAGATCTTCGCGGGCACATTTGGAAAGTCCAGGCCGAAGCCGAAAAAGCTTCGTAAGCAAAAAGCGGCCGAAAAGAAAAAGAAGTAGTTACGCGTAAACCGAAATGGCAGAACTAGTAAAAATTGAGATTAACGGCCGGGAGTTCGAGGTTGAAGAAGGAACTCCGCTTATCGACGCGTGCAACAAGAATGACTTTGGCGTTCCGTCCTTTTGCTACTACAGCGACTTGGAGCTCCAGGCTTCGTGCCGGATGTGCCTCGTTAGGATCGACAAAATGCCGAAACTTCAGGCTTCCTGCTCGATCCCTGTACGTGACGGAATGGTCGTAACGACCCAGAGCGAGGAGATCGAAAAGGCCCAGCGTGCGATGGGAGAATTTCTTCTTGCGAACCATCCGCTCGACTGCCCTGTTTGCGACAGGGGCGGGGAGTGTGAACTCCAGGAGATCATCTTTGACTGGGGCGATGTGGAAGAAAGGTTTACAGAGCCCAAGAATGCCCATCCGGAGAAGTTTCTCTCGCCAATCGTCGCAAACGATCAGCAGCGATGCATTCTATGCAAACGCTGTACACGAGTCTGCCATGAGTGGATGGGCGAAGACGTGATTGAAGCGGGAAACCGCGGCGCAAGTACGGTGATAGGTACTTACGGGGGCTGGCTTGATTGTTCACAATGCGGAAATTGCGTCGAAGTTTGTCCGACGGGGACCCTGCTCGACGGCGTATACAGACATGCTACGCGCCCTTGGGAACTCGATCAGACAATAACGACAGATACCTATAGCTCTGACGGAATGCAGCTGAGTATCGGTTCAAGATCCGGAGAGGTCCACAGAGTTGTAGCCAGAGACAGGTACGTTGACGGACTGAACGGTGAGTTTCTTGATGTAAAGGCGCGCTTCGCCCACGAGTTTATTAACCACCCAGATCGTATCAAGACACCGATGATCCGGTACAAGAAAGGCGGAAAAGCCATTCCCGCGACCTGGGATCAGGCAATATCTTTTGCAGCCGAAAAATTTGGAGAGGCAACAGGTGCTGTCGGCGTAATCGCGAGTCCGCGGCTTACAAACGAGTCGGTGCATTCGCTGAAAAGATTTGCTGACGAAGTTGGAAGCGGCAAAATCGCGGTATCAGACAAGAATGACTCGGCCGCATTTATGGATAACTTGTCCGCGCATCTGTGTACGCACAAGGATATTCGCTACGCATCTGTCATCGTACTAATCGGCGGTGAGCCTGACGAAGAACAAACCTTCACAGCGAAACAGATGCGGCAGGCCGTTCGCAACGGCGGCGCCAAGCTCATCATTATAAACGAAGTACCTATTAGGCTTACGGATTCAGCATCCGCGTTCGTACATGTTAATGAAGGTTCGATTGACGCGTTTCCTGCAGCGCTGTTCGGAGGGGCTGCAGTTTCATCGAAGTTGGGAATCAATGACGAAGACGTCGCGGCCGTCAAATCAGCGATTGAAAACGCCGAAGGCGATGTGATCATCATGGCGGGCGGAGAGCTTTCGCCTGACGCCCAGGCTGTGATCGCGGGTTCGGCAGGAGATTTTGGAGGAGACGGAAGAAGGATCTTGCTTCATCCGCTTCCTGCTTATAACAACTCCGTAGGTGCCTCGGATATGACTCCGGACCGAAAAACGGTAGAAGAAGTTTTGGGTTCTTCAAAAGCACTTTTGATCGGTGGAAGCGTTCAGGACGCTTCGATCCTGAGGGGCCCGGGATTCATTGCGGTTCAGGAAATGTTTGAGACCGAAACCACCGACCACGCGGACGTAATACTCCCCGCAGCCAGTTTTGCGGAAGTTGACGGGACGTATACAAACAACACCGGATTTGTGCAACGCGTCCGCAAAGCGATCGAACCGGAACACCAGTCAAAGCCGGACTGGATGATCACCGCCTCTATCGCTAAGGAAATGGGAACTGATTTCGGGTATAGCAAGTCCGCAACTGCTGTGTTTAAGAGCGTTACGGGGTCGGTTAAGAGCTATGAGGGCATACGTTATCCTGACTTAAAGGACGAAAGCAATCCTGTCTCGGTAAAGTACGAGGTTGGAAACAAAGACATATCTGGTGCCATGGAGGCATTGAAGAATTTTGCGGCTTCTCTTCCGGATGACGCAAGCAAGAACACTACGCGGCCGAAAGTCGGTCACAAGCTGCACCGGATTACCACGATGACCGGCAGAACCAGGCAATTCCACTTACTGGCAAACGGAAACCCGAAACCCGAGAACCTGCTGGTTTCTCCGCTGGTCCAGTTTGAACTTGATGGAACGCCCAAAAATGAAGGTTCAAGCGAAGAAGGACCCGAAACGGTCGAGAATGTAGAGGTCGGAACTGTTTAGAATATGGAGCAGATAGTTAAGACAATTTTTCCCTTTGTAGTGATCGGAGTCGCCGTGTTTCTCGCGTTTCAGGGCGTACTGATGATCGTTGCATACACGGTGCTCGCTGAGCGAAAAATCCTGGGGTGGATCCAGGGCAGGATCGGTCCCAACCGGGTCGGGCCATGGGGATTGTTCCAACCGTTCGCAGACTTGTTCAAGTTCATCTTTAAAGAGGAGCTGGCTCCGGACGAGTCGACAAAGGTTATCTTTTATCTTGCTCCTTTAGTCGCGCTGACCTGCGCCTTAATGCCGATAATCGTTTACCCGTTTGGTCCCGAGATAAAAGGCTCATTTGACTTCCTCCCGTACGGTCTTGGCGAAGGGATCACTTCTCTGCCCCTAACGATCGCGCAAATGGATGTTGGTGTGCTCTACGTTTTAGCAATCACGTCAGTTGGGGTCTACGGAATCGCATTGGCCGGCTGGTCATCAAACTCGAAATACAGCCTGATGGGAGGACTGCGCTCTTCGGCACAGCTGATCTCGTATGAACTCGCCATGGGAGCTTCGGTAATCGGTGTTGTCATGCTCGCCGGTTCGTTGAACTTGAGTGAGATAATCAACGCCCAGATAAACTCGCCGTTCAAGTGGTTTATCATCCCGCAGTTTATCGGGTTCATCGTTTTCATGATTGCGGCGTTTGCTGAAACGAACAGGGTTCCTTTTGATCTTCCGGAAGCGGAGACTGAATTGGTTGCGGGTTTCCACACGGAGTACTCCGGACTAAAGTTTGCGCTCTTTTTTATGGCCGAGTACGTCAACATGTTTACCGTTTCGGTGATGTGTGTGACGCTTTTCCTCGGTGGCTGGTATATTCCGGGACTCGACCTCCTGGCACGGACAATTGGTATGGAGTGGCTGTTCGGAGCGGGAACCATTGGTTATGCGGTTGTAAGCCACGTCGGATTCCTGACAAAGATCTTCGCGTTCCTGTTCTTCTATATTTGGGTGCGGGGTACGCTGCCTAGATTCAGGTTTGACCAGTTGATGAATTTTGGTTGGAAGTTTCTATTGCCGGTATCGCTGGCGAACGTGATTCTGACCGTTATTGTTGTCTTTATCCTAAACAGATAAAGCAAAACGCGGCGGCCACTGGGCTTGCCGTACAAATAAAATGGTAACTGTACTTTTTTACATCTTAGCCGGGTTGGCAATTGCGTGCGCTATCTCGTGTGTTTATCACAAGAACCCGCTCTTCAGCGCGGTATCACTTATCGGTGTTTTTATTTCGCTGGCATGTATTTATCTTACGCTATCCGCTCCATTCATTGCGGTTACGCAGATTTTAGTTTACGCAGGCGCGATAATGGTTCTTGTCATTTTCGTGATCATGTTGCTGAACCTGGACGAAGACAGCCCGCACACCAACCTCGCGTATCTTTATGGATTTGGCGGCGGGCTGGGAGTTTTGCTCATTGGACAGGCGCTTTTTGTTTTTTACGCAGTTAATCGTGCCGGCCAAAAGTCCGTCGAATCAACCGCTGCCGGGCAGACCTCGAGCATCGGTAAGGCCATGTATACAGAGTATTTGCTCCCGGTAGAGATAGTTGGAATTTTGCTCCTGATGGCAATTGTAGGTGCGATGATCATGTCTCGAAGATTGCGGGAGCCTTCAGTAGCGGCAAGTTCGGAAGAATAAAGTTTTTGATATGGAACCAAGTCTAGAAACATATCTGGCATTATCCGGGATTCTTTTTGCGATCGGCTCGGTGGGCGTGATCTATAAGAGAAATGCGATCGGGATGTTTATGTGTATCGAGCTGATGCTCAACGCAGTAAACCTTTCGTTTGTTGCATTTGCCCGGCATTATGGCGATGTAACCGGCCAGCTGTTCGTATTTGTCGTTATGGCAGTCGCGGCATGTGAGGCTGCTGTTGGCCTGGGAATCATCATCACGTTCTTCCGAAACCGCGAGTCGATTGATGTGGATGACGCGAGCATCATGAGGAATTAGATGGCGCTCGAAATGAGGAAAATTTGTGAGAAATGCCAGGAGCATTTGGAAGCGGACTCAACGGCCTTCATCTGTAGTTACGAATGTACTTTTTGCAGCAAGTGCACCGAAGAATTGAATCTCGTGTGCCCTAATTGCTCCGGCGAGCTGGTAAGACGACCAAAAAGGGGAGAGAGCTCCTAAAACTGTTTTAATGGTAGAGAACAATCTTCTTAGCATAATCATATTCGCCCCGCTGGCCGGTGCCGTCATTAACTGGCTGCTCGGTAAGCGTATGAATAGCGAGCTTTTCAGCGGAGCTGTCGCGTGTGCCGCGGTAGGCGTCTCAACGATCGTCGGTTTCATGATCGCGTTTGGGATCGGAACCCCGCACACCGGCGCGCTCTTTACCGAAGGCGGAAAACCGGTTCTTGATCATCTATGGACATGGATGTCCGTCGGTGATTTCAGGGCGGACTTTGGTCTCGGTATGGACCGTCTGTCGGGGATTTATGTCTGTTTCGTATCCTTTGTCGGATTTCTGATCCATGTTTTCGCGACAGGTTACATGCACGGCGACAAGGGTTTCTATCGATTTTTTGCTTACCTGAACCTCTTTATGTTCGCGATGCTTACGCTCGTCCTCGCGGACAACTACCTGCTCATGTTCGTCGGATGGGAAGGCGTCGGGCTCTGCTCGTATCTTCTGATCGGCTATTACGTAAACAAGGACGAAGCGAGAAAGGCTGCTAAGAAAGCCTTTGTCATGAACAGGATCGGTGACTGGGGCGTGCTGATGGCGATCATTTTGATGGCCACCACGATGGGAACTATCTCGTTTTTTGACAAGACTGCGATCGGCCAGGATGTCACAAGCGTTTTCAGTTGGGTATCTCAGAACATTCTTACCGCGGACCCGTTTACCGCGGGAGCGATCGTGGCGGGTGGTATGACATCTATCGCGGTGCTTCTGTTTATCGGTGCAACCGGTAAATCGGCGCAGATACCCTTGCTTACGTGGCTTCCCGACGCGATGGCCGGTCCGACTCCGGTTTCAGCACTCATTCACGCGGCGACGATGGTTACAGCCGGTGTCTACCTGGTAGTCCGAAGCAGCGCCATATTCAGCAACGCGCCGACCGCACTATTTATTGTTGCGATTGTCGGTGCCGCAACCGCGATATTCGCCGCGACGATCGGTCTGGCTCAAAACGACATCAAAAAGGTTCTCGCTTATTCGACAGTTTCTCAGCTTGGATACATGTTCCTCGCGTGCGGCGTCGGCGCATATGTGATCGCGATTTTCCACGTAATGACACATGCCTTCTTCAAGGCCCTTCTCTTCCTCGGTTCCGGTTCTGTGATCCACGGTATGCATCACGAACAGGACATGCGAAGAATGGGCAATCTCAAGAAGTACATGCCAATCACCTGGGCAACGATGATGACCGGATGGCTTGCGATTGCCGGTATACCGATCTTTGCCGGATTTTTCTCGAAAGACGAGATTCTTTATTACACTTTCTCAGCTTCAAATCTTCCGGCAGGCTGGAATTATTTCCTTTGGATAATCGCAGTTATTACCGCAGTGATGACCGCGATCTATATGACGCGTTTGATGGTAATGACTTTCTGGGGCAAGGAGCGCTTCCACGAAGAATTGCCTGATGCCGAACATCACGACGATGACGACGATGATCATCATGCAATCCCGGCTGATTTCAAGCCGCACGAGTCTCCGTGGACAATGACCGTTCCATTGATCGTACTGGCTGTGCTTTCGACGTTCGGAGGCCTCGTCGGGATTCCCTACGCGTTGAGCGGTGGAAATGTAGACAATTATTTCAAGGATACACTTACCCCGGTTGTCGCAAAGGTTAAGACCGGCAAGGAAGAAAAGAAAGAGGTGAAACACTTCTTTGCGCCTAAGGCCGGCGGAGAGGGAGAAGAGGCCCATTCGGCAGAAGAGATTGCGCTTGAGCGGGGTCTCGCTGCGGGATCTGTAGTGCTTGCGATTATCGGTATCCTGATCGGCTGGTTCGGTTTTAAGAACAACCCTCTAAGGAAAATGCCGAAGCTTTTTGAAAGAAAGTGGTATCTGGATGAGATCTACAACAAAGGGATCGTCGATCCGATCACAAGGGGTTCTAGAAATGTGCTCTGGAAAGGATTCGATGTCGGCTTGATAGATGGGACCGTGAACGGTATCGGCCATTTCGTGGCTGAGATGGGGTCGCTCGCGAGGCGGATTCAAGTAGGTTTTGTGAGAACTTACGCGGCATTTATTTTACTGGGGGCAATTCTGGTGATCGCCTACTTTATTTACTACGGCTACAAGCTTGTCGGCTAAACGCCTTAGACTATGGAATATTTAAACGAAAACCTGTTGACGATCTTGATCCTGCTGCCCGCGTTCGGCGCGGTTGCTCTGATCGGACACCAGCTTTTTTGGAAAGAAGAAGCGCACCTTAAGTGGTTGACGCTCGCTTTCACCATACTGAATTTTCTGATCTCACTGGCGCTCCTGGGCAATGTGGCCGCATCGGAAAACGGGTTCTTTTTCGAAAAGAACATCCCCTGGATCGAAGCGATAAATACGAACTACCATGTGGGAGTTGATGGGTTCAGCCTATGGCTTGTGATCCTGACCACCTTCATCATGCCGATCGCGGTGATCTCTACCTGGCATGCCGTTGAGAAAAGGGCACCGGCGTTCTATGTCTTCCTGCTCCTTCTGGAAAGCGCGATGCTGGGTGTTTTTGTAACACTCGATCTCTTGGTCTTTTATCTGTTTTTTGAGGCATCGCTCGTACCCATGTTTTTCCTTATCGGAATCTGGGGCGGGAAAGACCGGATCTACGCAGCGGTTAAGTTTTTCATTTTCACGGCTTTAGGCAGCCTGTTAATGCTGGTCGCGATTATCTCGCTCTATTACCTGCACCTTCAGGCGACCGGAACCGGTTCGTTTGATTACATAACGCTTCTAGGATCAATACAGAGCGGAAAACTGGTTCTTGCGGGTCAGGCGGGGACGCTTCTATTTCTTGCGTTTGCCCTGGCGTTTTCGATCAAGGTTCCGCTGTTTCCGTTCCATACATGGCTTCCCGACGCACATACCGAGGCACCTACCGCGGGATCGGTAATCCTTGCGGGAGTGCTCCTAAAAATGGGCACATACGGGATCATGCGTTTTAACTTTACGTTGTTCCCCGAAGCTTCGCGTGAGATGGCCTGGATATTTATCATCCTCGCAATCATCGGAATTATTTATGGAGCTCTCGTCGCGATGGTCCAGCCTGACATCAAGCGGCTGGTAGCTTATTCGTCGGTCGCACACATGGGATTCGTCGTTCTCGGGATGTTTTCGTTTACCGAAGCGGGAATGCAGGGAGCTCTCTACACGATGCTGAGCCACGGTGTGACGACCGGTGCTCTCTTCCTTCTTGTTGGATTTATTTACGAGCGTCGACATACCCGGTTAATTTCAGAATACGGCGGCCTTTCCAGTGTGATGCCGATATACGCGACATTTTTTGTGATCACGGCAATGGCATCGATCGGACTTCCCTTCCTGAATGGATTCGTGGGTGAATTCATGATCATGCTTGGAATGTGGTCCTCAACGATTCTCTCGGGCAACTGGAACCAGGTCGCAACGATGTTTGCGGGAACCGGTGTAATCTTCGCCGCGGTTTACCTGTTGTGGATGGTGCAGCGCGTATTTTTCGGGAAGATCACAAACGAGAAGAATAAGGGGCTTTCGGATTTGAGTCTGCGTGAGATCGGCCTCATGGCTCCGCTGCTGTTCCTCATGGTCTTCATGGGTGTTTATCCGAGCCTGTTCTTGCGGGAATCGGCAGCGTCTGTCAGGGGGATCCAGAAGATAGTCATTGGCGAAACCACGAAAGGCGGCACTGTCGACAGCCCGCCTGAGATCGGGCAAGTAGAAAAGAATTTACCGGATACGAATTAGAAACTTAAGATGAATACGTTCCTTTTGGCAGATTTAGCTAACCCAAACGTGGTGATCCAAACCGTGTTGCCGGAAATGATCCTGGCGGTAACCGGTATCTTCATAATGGTTTACGACAGCTACGTTCCGGGCAAGCAGAAGGTCACCGCAACTCTGTCGCTGATTGGATTGGCGGCTTCGGCGGTTGCCTTGTACATGCTTTGGGTCGAGCCGTTAACGTTCGCTTCGGGCTTCAACGGAATGATCCTCACCGATGTAATTAGGCTTAGTTTCACCGCTGTATTTATCTTAGTTGCGGCTCTGACCATTCTTATATCGACTGTTTGGGTTGACAATGAAAAGGTGCCGGCGGGTGAGTATCACGTGCTTGTGTTGTTCGCGACCGTAGGAATGATGTTCATGGCGTCCGGCAACGACATGGTCATTATCTTCCTGGGACTCGAGACGCTTTCGATCGCAACCTATGTAATGGCCGGAATGAGAAAGACCGACCTGCGTTCGAACGAATCGGCAATGAAATACTTCATTCTCGGGTCTTATGCTTCCGCATTCCTGCTTTATGGAATGGCCTTGATCTACGGTGCGACCGGCTCGACAAACATTACGGAGATAGCCGCTTCCGTTGGTTCTGCCACCTTCCCTGCGCTTTTGCTAGTAGGAGGGGCCCTGCTCCTTATCGGGTTTGGATTCAAAGTTGCGACTGTTCCATTCCATGTGTGGACACCCGATGTTTACGAAGGCGCTCCAACTCCAATCACCGGGTTTATGGCCGCCGGACCGAAGGCTGCCGGTTTTGCATCGTTCCTGCGTGTTTTTGTGTTGGGGTTCCCTCTGGTCGCCGGTGGAGTTGCGGCCCAGTATCTGCACGAGTCATGGGTAACCGCTCTCGCCGTGATCGCAATACTGACCACGACCGTAGGAAATTTCGCCGCGATAGTTCAGAACAACGTAAAGCGAATGCTTGCGTATTCTTCGATTGCTCATGCGGGATATGCGTTGGTCGGGTTTGTAGGAGCAGGTGTTGCCGCTACGGCAGCAGCCAGGGACGAGGCAATTGCCGCGGTCGCTTTTTATATGCTGACCTATGCGATTACCAATCTAGGAGCGTTTGCGGTGATTACGCTGCTGGCCCGCAAGAACGATCGCCGGACAGATTTTGAAGACTACAACGGCATCGGATTTAAGTCCCCTGTACTTTCGTTTACCCTTTCGCTCTTCATGCTTTCGCTTTTGGGGCTGCCACTCACAGCCGGGTTTATCGGAAAGGTACTCGTATTCCGGCCGGCCCTCGAAGCGGGACAAACACTTTTGACGGTGATGGTTGTCGTAGCCGTAGTAAATACGGCGGTTTCCGCATACTATTACCTGCGCCTGATAGTTGTGATGTTCTTCAAGGAACGGAACACAGACTGGATTGCTCCAAAGATTCCGGCAGCGGTTGGGGTGGCACTCCTGGTTACGGTACTTGGTGTTTTCTATTTCGGTCTGTTTAGCAACAACGTGATACGCGCGTTTACGTCAGTTGCCGAGAAACCCGCCGTCAGCGCTTCGAACAGTAAGTAGCATGCCCAAACCTGTAGATCTGGAGAATTGGAATCGCCGCGATGCGTATGAGTTCTTCAGATCTTACGATGATCCGTTCTTTAACGTGACCGTTAGTTTGGACGCTACTGAACTCCTCAACCACTGTAAGGAAAACGGTTATTCGTTCTCAGCCGCCTGTATCTATTTTTCGACTCGATCCGCCAATGACATCCGGGAGTTTCGGATCCGCATCGTAGGTGATGAACTAATCGAGTATGACCTCGTCGAGGCGACACAGACACTTCTGATGGATGACGATTCTTTTAAGTTTTGCTATTTCCCAATGTGCGAAACATTGGAAGAGTTTGACCGATCGGCCGTCAAGGCAGTAGATAAATACAAAAAACTTAAGACTTTTGATGTTGAATCTGATCGATTGGATTTGATCTATTACTCAGTGCTTCCGTGGCTGCCGTTCACGAGTTTTAAGCACGCTTCGAAGTTTGACCGATTGCAAACAGTACCGCGAATAGTCTTTGGAAAGTATGGTGTCACAGGCGGGCAACACATGATTCCTGTTTCGGTTGAGGTAAACCATATGATCATGGATGGTATCCATGTCGGCCAGTATGTCGATCGTTTGCAGAAATACTTTGATACCTGCGGTGTTTGCTAATGAGTATCAGTAAAGAAATCGAAAAGGATCTCGGTGCGAATTGGATACCCTCGATTTATGAGACCGAGGTAATGCAACTCAGGACCCGTGCATTCGATCTCGCCGTACCGCAAAAGGAGAACAGCGTTGAAATTGTTCATACCCTTTTAGGGATCCAACTTAAAACGGGCAGCAAGTTGATCGCCTGCCCTGATTTGTCCACGGCACGCTATCTCCGGGTCTTCGTTAGAATCGGCTGCCCGGATGTTGCGGTTCCGTATGACATTACCCGGATTTCTTCAATAGCAGATGCACTGGAATCGGCATGGCATACCGCGCTTCTGATGTTGGACGAAAAGATGCCTGACGCGTCTAACCCATCGAAAGCAAGGGTCAGGTCAGCACTTATCAAGTCTATGCGCACGCAGGTAATTAATCTTGGGCCCGGAGACTTGATGCCGAAATTTGATACTGAAACAAAGCAAAGAAAAGATAGAAATTAGTCCCATTTTAGTTGGGTTAACAAATTCAAAAATGGTAACATTTTAGTTAACTATGCTGGATTCGTTTCCACAAGTTCAACAGGAAGAATCACTTCCTTTTCCGTACAACCGCCAGAGGTATTGCAAGTATGAACCTATAGAGCGCAAGATTGATCATGCCCGCGTTCTGATTGTAAATGACCTGCTGCGATACGAGTCGGATCTGTCGGATCTCGCCAAGAGGGAATGGGCGGATGAAACCCCCGTGCACCTGCGTCTCGAGAACAAACTTGCACAAATGGCTGGTGACAACATTGCCAAGAACGTCCAACGGCTCGTTAAGCAGCCCAAGACGTTGACTGTTCATTTGTCCGAGGTAAAGGAAGCTGCTCAAAGTTACAATCCCGACGCGATAGTAATGAGCGGAACGCTTTCGGATTTCGACTACTACAACCCGGAATACCTTAAGCATTTCGAAGAATTCATTCATTCAACCGAAATCCCTGTCCTTGGTATTTGCGGGGCTCACCAGCTGATCGGAGTTTCGTTCGGACACGAACTCAAGACGATCGACAACCTGGTACCTTCAGAGCGCAGGACAGGCCGGGTTGCCGAATTTCAATACAGGTTTATAAAGATCATCAATCGGGAAGATCCTATCTTCGCGGGCATCGACGAACCGGATAGCGGGGTTTGGCAGGACTACACAGTCAAGGAAGGGATTCTCAGGGTTTGGCAAAACCACGGGCTTCAGGTTATCGGGATTCCCGAAGGTTTCGAACACCTCGCGAAGTCATACCTCACACAGAATCAGATGATGGTTAAACGCAGTGACGGGCAACTGATCTACACGGTTCAGTTCCATCTCGAGAAATCATTCGAAGATTGGTCTAAGAATCCAACGAGATGGGAACACCCGAACGAGTCGCGTGACGGCCGAATACTTTTTGAGAATTTTCTTATCCTTGCGCTAGAGCACAATAAAAACCTTAACTAGGCTTCACTGTTCAGAATCTACTTCTGCGTCTTCCTGGTCATTTGATTCCTCAGGATCAACTTCATTGGATTCAACCGGTGTTTCGTTTTCCTCAACTGCCGGCTGGACCGGCTTCCTAATTGGTTCAATCTTGATTTCATCAGGTTTTACAAGTGTCTCGCGGATGTTAGCCAGTCTCTTTTTGCGCTTGTCGTTGACGTTTTCGGAATCGTATATCTGAGCCGCTGAGGCCAGTTCATCTCCGGAGGCCGAGAAGATTCGTTCCCAGTACTGCCTGGGAATCGATTTCACCTCGCCATTCCTTCCGTAAACGTAGATGACCCTCTCGCCGTTCGACTTGATTCTCACGAGTATCATCCGCAATAAAGGATGCTTGCGAAAACTCCTTGTTACACTCGTATTACCATACCCATCTTCGAGCCTCGAAATGGTCGATCCGTCGCGAAGCGTCCGGGGCATGTCTTCCTTTAATTCCGCCAGAGGGGTATATCGGCCCTCGCGGTCTTTGAATCCTTCAAGTCCGGGTAATTCATCCCCATTGATCTGTCTGATTTTGGTTTCCGCTTTCTTTGGTTTTGCCACAGGCGGCTCTTCAAACGGAATAGACATCATACGGTGCGTGACTTTTTTGAACACGTATATATCTGCGACCATTGCACTTAGCATGCCGGCAATAGACAACAAGAGGAACACTCGAATAAGTGTATCTTTAGTGGTGCTTTCCATCGTAATTGGGTTGAGAGCTCCGAAGAAAGGCTAAATTGAGGGCAATAATGGTGCCGTCTTTATTTCTCGACGACACCCAAAACAAAGTTACTTACAGCCGTCAGTCCGTTAGCGAGACTGCTCGAGTTGTAAACGATATCCGATGAACCACCACCGGAGAGATCATACTTCGGCCCGATCCAGCCTGCTGCGAGATCGGAGGGATCGTAGGGTGCAACGACAATATTGCCTTGCAGTGTTCCAGTACCGCCTCCGTTTCTTTCCACGCCTTGTGCACCCGTAACAATAATTAGACCGTTGAAATTGAAATTTCCTTTAAAGGTCAGCTTTCCGGTCACGACAAGAATTCCGCCGCCGGCACCTGAGAGTTCCAGATCGCCGTCTGCAAATGTAATTCCTCTCGCGTTGGCATTATCGCCGATGTTTGGTGGCACAACACCGCTTGCGTAATACCTTCCGGAGGATTGAGAAACGTTCCTCAACGCCTGGATCGTCTGGTCGAGATTGGCGGCAGACTGTAACCACGTCGGAAGTTCGGCGTTGATGTTCGAAGGTGTTCCAATAACATCACCGTTAAACGGGTGGGGCGGCAATCCGTCAACCGAGTCCTGGACAACGTCAAGATTCGTCTGATTAGTGGTTCCAATCGGCGGGATTTGGACATCTGACACAACATCCTCACCCGAGTATTCGGTGACGTTTGAGGAACCCGGGTTAAATACGAATCCAGTCGTCGGGCCAACCAGGGTGAGCGTCGCAGGCGCCGTCATGCCATTAAAGAAGTTTTTCTGGACGATCGCTTCCAATCTCTTTCGTGCCCCTCTGGGCCCGAATCCTACCGCGTTGACACGCAGCCGTATCGGCTCAGCGGGTGTTGTCGTCGCGTTCAAATCCGTCCGGCCACCATTTACGTTCGGAGGATTGAGCGTCATCGGATCAGCACTCAGGGTCGACTTGCTGCCCATCAGGACAAATGCAATCGAGTCAAAATTAAGCCGCGAACTCCCGACCGATGAATTTGTAATCGTACCAGCCTCAATGAATCCCCGAAATACGCGTGTAGCTGTGTACGGCTGGGTCATATTGACCTCGATAGAAAACCTAACATCGTCAGCAATCGTTGCTCCCGAGCCGGCCGTGCTGACAAGGAAATAGCCGAATTCTGTGGCTGCCGTACCGGAGGAAACATCAACATTTATTGCTGTGGTCGGCACATAGGTGATCGTAGCGGTGTTTCCGCTCGAACCGAAGGTCTTTGATGAACCGGATCCGTCTATATTGCCTGAAGTTGAATAGGAGATATCCGTGCCGGTATTATCAGGATCAGTCAATGAGATCCTGAAGGCGTATCCGGTATCGGGCGCGTACGTGGTAGTACCTATCGTCACGCGGTCAGCATTGCTGCTCCCGCTTGGCGTGAAGTTGTAATTGATCCACCGAGACAGACGTGCCTGAGTGCTCGAGTCCCCTGGAAGATTCGAATCTGCTAGATCGATCGCCTTCTTGAAGTCAATTCTATTAGCCGGATCGTCGGCCGGCTTCGAATTATCCAGTAAGACAGAAGGAACCGTGTTCCCGCGCAGCACATTCAATACAGACTGGATTCCGCTTTCCGCGGCGTTATATGCCTGCTGTTCCGCTGTTGCGTCGGTTACATTAGCCGTATTCAGCGAAGCTTCCAATAATAGCCCTGCACTCGCGGCCAAGAGCAAGAATGCCATTAGAAGAACCATGACCATCGCCGCCCCTCTTTCGTTCTTGCGATGCGAAACGTCTACTTTTCTTCTTCTATTTTTATTCATACAGCTAATCCTTGTGCGGCTTAGTACTGATTCAACATATAGTTTGAATTCCTTAGGGTTACATCGGACGTGTAAGACACTGTCTGACCCGACGGCTGGCCCTGTACCTCTCCCAAAATAACGGAAACCGTTACCCTTACCCGTCCAGTATTTGATGAAGGGGTATCACTCAACGTCGGTGTAGATGAGGCACCCGCATAGTCAAAATACTGGAACGTGACACTACTTATCTCATTGATTACAGCGGAAGTGGTCGGGGAATCATTCGGGTCATATCGAACAATGGAATTCGTCGAAGTGTCAAAGTAATAGGTTACATCCTCGCCGGGACTTACAGTCAGCATATCCGAATTATCCCAGTTGGAACGAAAATGAAGCTGGGTAGAGTCAGAATCCGCCACGACAATCCCATTGTGGGTTAAACCGTAACCTGAATTACTGATTTCACGTGAAAGTACGTTCAATGCAGCCTTAGCCGCCGTCAGGGCGTCTGTTTTGCTGCTTTCCCGTTCCCTAAAACCAATAGCGTCAGCAAATATTGAGGTCACCACGGCAAGCAAGACAAGAATCAGCGTCATCGAAATTAGCAGCTCGACGATCGAAAATCCTTCTTGTTTTTTTGGTCTTTGCTTCATCATGTATTCCTAGTTTGCCCTGACTCTTCTCAAGATAACCGTAGCCGGAACAGATGACTGCCATCCCGGAGTCGGGCGATCGAGAGCCACCGATACCTCGATTTCTTTTACCGTCGAGGCATTATCCACCTGCGTACCCGCCGTAAATGGATCATCATCAACCGTGATGTCCACCTTAAACCTGTTATTGTTCGGAAGTGTCACGATCTTTGTTGGCTGCGCACCACCGAGTAGATTGCCATCGACTACCGCAGGCGTATACTTAGCACTCCTAAGTCTTTCGACCTGCTGTTGCATGATCGCGAGTGCCTGCGCTCTCGAGTTGTTTCCGGCGTTGTAACTTACTGCCCAGGTGAAAACCAGGAAGACTCCCAGCAAAGCCACAAGCAAGATCACGAGCGCCAAAACCACTTCGATTAGCGAAAAGCCTTCCTCACCGCTCCGCCTTATGGCAGAATCGTGAGAATTTCCTGAAATCTCTCTATCAAGTGCCGTCTTCATTGGTTGATCCAAAAATCTACTTACATTGCCCATTTCCACGGACTGTCATCGGCGCCTGACACAAACACCCCGATTCAGCCGGACGCTCGTTTCGATAACAAATATCCTGTGGTGTCGGAGTCGGAGTGGGATTAATCGGCGTCGGCGTCGGCGAAGGTGTCGGTATCGGTGTTGCCGAGGGCGAAGGATCGGGCGTCGGAGTTACAGCCGGCGTTCCCGCAGGTGCTCCGCCAGCATTGTCCGCGACCATCGGATCGATATCAGATCCGGTCGAAACTGTTGAAACAGTTGGATCCGTAAGGCTCGGAGGGGTGTCTCCAAAGCGGCTCATTCTTACGGTACCGGTTGGTGACACAGACACAACATACGCGTTATTGGCAGAGGCCGTTAGGGCCGTGCAGTTATTGCATATTGTAAACACCGGGTTTATCGGGTTTCCTATACTGTCTGTTGCTCTCACCTTACCCCTGCGGTCGAACGCAATAATGACAGGAAGGCTGACGCCATCCATCAGGAATTTCATGTTGCCCGTTTGAGTAAGATCGACGACCTTCTTGTCACCGGGCTGAATTAAGCCATTTCGGTCTAGATCAAGGAATACTGAAAATTCGCTCGGATCATCGATTTGAATTCGTGCAAGATTTGCATCAGCTTGTGGCCGGCGTTTTACCGAATCGAATCTGGCCCTTTCAAGATTGACCTTGAATTCCCGCGCAATATTTTGTGTATCAAAAGTCTCTTCTGCATTGCCGAACTGTGCAACTGCAAAAACAACAAGGACAGCGGTAATTGCAAAGACGATTAGTAATTCAACTACCGATACACCGGACTCCGACGACTTATGTTTTTCTACCATTTCGTTCATTTCCAGCTAGCTGTGCGGCAAGCCTAGCTCTCTCTTATGAGAAAGCTATGAAACACCATCGTACCATTTTTATCAACAATTGCCAACATTGTTTAACGTTTGCCGAAAAAAAAAGGACACTGCCGATCCAGCGTCCTTATTTCTATAGTACATTTGGTATTAAAACTCAGCCTTCATGCGGGACGTTCTCCAGGGTATTTTCTATCAACATTTCAATAACCGGGCCAAATTGTTCATCAGCATCATGATAGACCTCGATCTGCTTATCCGCCGACGTTCCCCTCTCCATGATCGTATAGATATGCTCGATTTCTTTTCTTGAATCCAGCTCATCAACGACATCGTCGACAAACTCCAGCAACTCGTGAATCAGGTCTTTTACCGGAACTTCTTTTTGTTTTCCAAGATCCAGTAGCTTTCCTTCAAGCCCGTAGCGGACCGCTCGCCATTTGTTCTCCTGAATCAGCCTGCGATGATATAGACGGAACCCTAAGTTTTTTTCGATCAATAAGTTCAGCTTAGCAACGATTGCCTGAAAAAGGGCCGCCACAGCAACGGTATCATCAACCCTCGTCGGTATATCGCAAACCCGGAACTCAAGTGTCGGGAAAAACGGATGGGGCCTGATATCCCAATAGATCTTCTTCGCGTTGTCTATACAATTCATCTTGACGAGTAAATTCACATAACTCTCGTATTGCTGGTAAGACTCGAAGAAATCCGGTATGTCCGTTCGTGGAAACTTCTTGAATACTTCTGAACGATAGGACTTCAGCCCCGTTTCGAAACCCAGCCAAAACGGTGAAGAGGTCGTCAGAGCAAGAACGTGCGGAACAAAATACCGTGCCGCGTTCATTATGTGGATCTGGCGCTCTTTGTCGGGGATTCCAACATGGACGTGGACTCCAAAGATCAGAAGGCTGCGGGCCACCATCTGGAGTTCATCGACCAGTATCCTGTACCGGTCGTCGTCAAAGATCTGTTGGTCGGACCATTTTGAGAATGGGTGAGTAGAGGCGGCGACGATCTCCAGATTCTGTTTTCTGGCCAAATTGGAGATAGTGCGCCTTAAATTGGAAATATCTGCCCGGGCCTCCTGAATGTTCGCGCATATGCCCGTGCCGACTTCGATCATCGACTGAATCATCTCGGGCTTCACTTTTTCCCCGAGCATCTTTATCCCTTCTTCAAGTATTTCCGAGACATGAGATTTCAACTCCCCTGTTATCGGATCAACTATCTGAAACTCTTCCTCGATGCCCAGCGTGAATTGATCAAACATTAATTCTCCTCAGTGATGACTCGACATACCGCAAACTTCGCGTCTTATTCCATTTCCAATTCCTTCTTCAGAAGCTTTTCGTTTTCCGGTGTCAGGTCCCTGAATCTGACTCCGACCCCCTGACCGGGATCTACATAGGCCACGACTCCACCGACCGAGGCCTGTTCACCGGCTATCATCATTTCCATGGCAATCTGGTCGCCGGTTGAGAGGTTCGCATTAGTGGTTATATATAGACCGCCAATTCCGATATCGCGCGTATTCGCAATACCTGTGGCGTCGCCGCCGTCAAAACGCACATCAACGATAAGTTTCTTTCGGTCGGATTTTCGACGCTCTTTCGGGGAAAGCGCCTCGTCCGGTTGCTTTGGTAGCATATACCCTCGCTTATTAAGTGAATTTTTGAAAACTACAACAAACCTATTGTAATTCCAATCCTTCGTTTTTGAAAGAAAATTTTTCCGAAGCCGGAAAAACAAACTTATTGGTTACATTGGTTTACAGACATTTAGCCCTCTTCTCGCGCTAAGTCCAAAAACATGCTCGCAGCCTGGGATAAAACGCCTCCCTTTCGATATACAAGATGAAGGCGGCGCTCCAGTTTCATCTCCTTTACCGAGACTCCTGCCAAATGCCCTCTCGCAATTTCGGCCTCTGCCGTAAGTCTTGGAACCAACGCAACTCCAACATCCATTTCAACAAGTCGCTTGATCGCCTCGAGCGAGGGCATTTCAACCGCGATGTTCAAGGAAGTTCGATGAGTGTCAAACTTCTCTATAACCTGCTGCCTGTAAGGCGACGGAGCGTTGTGAGCGATAAACTTCTCGCCCCCAAGATCCCTTATGCTCACCGTATCGGCTTTCGACAAAGGGTGCCCCGGCGCAGTGATCATTACCAATTCATCGGTACCTACGGCCACCGACTCAACCGAACGGTCCTTAGGCTTAAAAGAAACGACCCCCAATTCAACGTCCCTCGCCATTACTTCCTTTGGTATCCTGCTGGCCACGCCTCTTTTTACGTCGATCTTTATGCCGGGATGCTCGCGGTTAAATCTTTCGATTAAAGGTAAAATGAAAAAAACAGTGTGCTCATTTGCACTCAATTTCACATTTCCAAGTTTGAGATTCTTAAGGTCTCTGAGTGACTCGCGGGCGGTACGCCTCAGGTTCAGAATCTCGGTGGCGTAATGAACAAGAACCTCTCCCGCATCGGTCAGCGTACCATCCTTTGATGAACGATCGATGAGCCTCTCGCCTACATCGTTCTCAAGTCTTCGTATCGCCTGGCTGACGGCTGGCTGTGTTCTACCCAAAACCTTCGCAGCACGAGAAAAACTCCGTTCCTCTGCGACAACGGCGAAAACTTCGAGTTCGTTGATCTCCATATACTTTCTTGATCCATGAATTTGGATGAGGTCAAAATATCATAAATACTGCTTATGTAGTACGTAGTAGTATAATTATTTAGAAGAATTTGCTGTAAAAAACAACGGATTCGGAGCCTGGATCAAAAGGTTTTTGCCAACAATTTTGTGTTTGCAATATTAATTACCGCACGTTACGATAAATCACTATAAAATAAGCCTTTCAATAGCTTTTGAACCTCGAAATAAGGTAGTATCCCGTAAGGCTTTTTTGATCTTAAACCTAGCTTTTGTCGTAACATTCTATGGGCTTTTCAACAGTCGCGATTCATGCCGGCAATGAACCGGATTCCGCCACCGGCGCTGTGAGCGTACCTATTTACCAGACTTCCACTTTTGCGCAGGATGCGTTGGGTGAACACAAGGGATATGAATACGCGCGTACTCAGAATCCTACCCGCGCTGCATTAGAGAAGAATATCGCAGCCCTCGAGGGTGCTGATTTTGGATTCGCTTTCGCTTCAGGAATGGCGGCGACCGATGCAGTGCTAAAACTGGTAAAGGCAGGCGACCATGTTTTGCTCGGAGACAATACCTACGGCGGCACTTATAGACTGTTTGACAAGGTCTTGAGTCGTCAGGGTATTGAATTCGACCTTGTTGATTCAACCGATGCCCTTAATGTTGAGCAGGGCATGAAACCCAACACAAAAATGGTATTCGTGGAGACTCCTACGAATCCGCTGATGAGTGTGACGGATTTGAAGGCCGTGTCTGAGATATCGCACGCCCACGGAGCTGTCGTGGTTTGCGATAACACATTCATGTCCTCATATCTGCAGAGGCCGATCGAACACGGTGTCGATATCGTTGTTCATTCGACCACAAAATACATGAACGGTCACTCGGACTCTGTTGGCGGGTTTGTTGCCCTGAATGACGAAAAGAATGCGGAGTGGATCGGGTTTGTACAAAACAGTATAGGTGCGATACTCTCTCCGTTTGATTCTTTTCTTGTGTTGAGGGGTACCAAGACTCTCGCAGTTCGAATGGAAAGACATGACTTAAACGGGCGCGCGGTAGCGAATTTTCTTGCCGAGCACCCGGCGGTTTCCGAGGTTTATTACCCAGGCCTGACCTCTCATCCACAGCATGAGCTTGCGAAGAGACAGCAGGATGGGTTTGGTGGAATGGTTTCATTTGAAACCGGATCCCTGGAGAACGCAAAAAAAGTTTTGGAGAACGTCAAGCTTTTAACTTTGGCAGAAAGTCTGGGCGGTGTTGAGAGCTTGATCTCACATCCCGCGACCATGACACACGCGGCGGTGCCGTTTGAAACGCGCCAGAAGCTTGGAATTACCGACGGGCTCGTACGTGTTTCGGTCGGAATTGAAGACGCGGAGGACCTTATTGCGGATCTTGATCAGGCGTTGAGTGCTTAGACGCCGGTTGAGCACACACTTATGTTGATCGTCGAAGCACATGCAACTTCTCATGTAGGGCGCTTGCGTCCCGAAAATGAGGACAACTTCCTGATGCTTAACCTGTCCAGCACGGAAACCTGGACGGGCGAGGACAGTCATGATCAGCTGATCGTTGAGTCACAACGATTTGAAGTTGACGATCTCGGCGTCGTTGTCGCGGTGTCCGATGGTATGGGCGGCGCGTTGGCGGGTGAGGTTGCCAGCCAGATGGCTGTAGAAACAGTCAGTACCGTCCTTATCGGTGATGATCCGGAACAGACGATCTCGCCTGACAGCTTTAGCGATTCCCTTGTCGGCAAACTCTACGACGCAACAGTTTACGCCAATCACAAGATCCACCAGAAAGGCCGCGAACCTGAATTTCAGGGTATGGGAGCGACGTTTACCGGAGTTGCTGTGACACCTGACGGGGTTGGCATTGTTCAAATTGGAGACAGCCGGACCTATCTGATCCGAAACGCAAAGATCTACCAGGTTACAAAAGACCAATCGCTCGTGCAGCAGTTGATCGATTCCGGCCAGATCTCGGAAGAAGAAGCAGAAACTCATGCACTCAGGAATGTGATCCTGCAGGCGTTGGGTGCTCAGAACGAGATTTTCCCGGTCGCCGCGAACCTCGCACCATGCCGTGACGATATCCTGGTCACATGCAGCGACGGCCTTTCAAACAAGATCGAGGGGGTCGATATCCAGCGAATAGTATTTGACCATTTGGATGACCTGAAGATGGCGGCCGTTGAGTTGGTCAAAGAAGCAAACGAGCGCGGCGGCGAAGACAATATTACCCTCGTTATCACAAAACTTTCCGGAAGTTCCCTCCCTGAAGCCACCGATGAAGAAATCGAGTTGGAAGTAATCAGTCCCGACAGCATCCACGACACAGCAGAACAGGATACGGCAGAGATAGTTTAACTAGTTGGCTAAGTTGGCTAAGTTGGCTAAAACGAGTCACGACAAAAATAGTTTCAATTTGTTCAACAATGGAAACTCTGTAGACTTCGTCAACTCTGTCAACTTAGTAAACTCTGTCAACTCCGTAAACTCTGCCAACTCTGTCAACTTAGTAAACTTAACTCAGTCAACTCAGCCAACTTCTTCTTCGTCCCTCCATCCAGGCAATTCCTTGCTGGCCTTTTTGACCCAGATCGATGAGCCCTCGACGCGTACGACCTCAACCTTTTCGCCCTCATCAAAAGTAGACACCTCATCAGCCGGAAATGCCTTCCAGCTTGAGCCAAACACCTTTACGCGTGCCGCGTTAAGAGCGCCTTTGCTTTCGGTCGTGACAGTACCGACTCTACCCGGGAGGTTTTCAATTCCGGTTGAGTGGTCTTCGTCGTTGTGAGGGTAGTAATCGTCGAAAATCGTGCGTGAGAGAATGGTAAAGAGTATGGAAACCCCCGCAAATACAATGAATTGACCCACAAGGCCCAATCCCAGGTACGCAGCCAGTGCCGCCGCCATTGCCCCGATTCCAAACCAGAACAGGACAAAACCGAGCGTGAAGATCTCGGCTATGATCAACAGAACTCCCGCGGCAGCCCACATTATCCAAAGATAGCTTTCCATCGTAAACCTCGGCAGATAGGTTGCTTAAAGTATCTCATCCAAAGACTCGAGTTCCAAGTTTCAAGTTCCAAGTTCCAAGTTCTTAGAGATCGAAAATGTACCAGTTATCTTGAAACTTTCAACCTTGAACATCAAACCTGGAACTTGGAACTTGAAACTTGGAACTAGTTTAAGTAAATGCTAATCTCATAGGCGCTTGCTGGGGTGGCGGAATTGGTAGACGCACAGGACTTAAAATCCTGTGTCCCTTGTGGACGTGCGGGTTCGACCCCCGCCCTCAGCAAATATTCTACTTAAAAGAGTTAGAGGAAATCTTTTTCTAACTTAATCAAACAAATTTTTCTTCTATTTCTCTTCTAGTGTGCCAATTAGTGTGCCAACTCACCTGTTTTGGACACTAAACAGCATTTTTTCGATTTTTTCAGTTGCCTCTTCTTGCATGCTCGGAAGGACGTGAGAATAGACGTCAAGAGTTAGGGCTATTGAGGAGTGTCCTAGGCGTTCACTGATTACTTTCGCGTGGACACCCGCTTTAAGG
>JABDKD010000048.1 GCA_013003215.1 Pyrinomonadaceae bacterium | reverse complement strand
GGCCTTCGATATTTCACCGAAAGCAATCGCGTGGGCGAAGCAGGTTCACGATGGAAAAGATATCGACTTTCTGGTTGCGGACATGTTTGCGCCGCCCGAAGATTGGCTGAACGGCTTTGATCTGGTGGTCGAGGTCTACACAATCCAGGCCCTGCCTTTGGCGCTCAGGGAGAAGTCGATCGATGCGATCGCGTCGTTTGTCGCTGCCGGCGGAAGGTTGGTGGCGGTTCAAAGATTGCGGGACGAAGCGCAAACTGAACCGGAAGGTCCGCCTTGGGCACTTTCAAGGGCGGAATTGAAAAGATTTGAAGAGCTGGGGCTCGAGCTCACCGAGTTTGAGACTTACTTTGGTGACGAGGAAGAACCTGTTGAGCGTTTCGTTGCGCTATTTCGGAAGAGTGGCTAACAGGGATGAAAAAAATGAAGGGGGACTGAGAACTAAGAACTAAGAACTGAGGGTCTGAAAACCTCGAACATGGAACATGGAACTTGAAACTTGGAAGCCCCCGACTCCTAATCCATCTCCTTTGCCGCAAGCTTTGACCATTTCATCAGCTCGTTCTTGCGATGATACGGGGCCGATTTGACCGCTTCAACCGCTCTTTCGAACATCTCGTTTGCCCGTTCGGTATTTCCCTTTTTCTTCAAAAGCATTCCGAAATGATACAAGCCCTCGGAGTCGTATCCTCTGCGCCCAACAAACTTCTCCAACGCATCTTCCGCTTCATCGAGCATATCCGCGGTGAGATACGTAACGCCGATTTCCCGCCAGATCTCGCTAAGCTTGTGCTTGTCATTTTGTTCGACGACGACCGAGAAATGCTCGATCGCTTTTTGTAGATCGCCATTTTCCCGCGCGATCTTTCCGAGTTCGAAGTTTGCGTCGATCTCCTCGTTATCGATGTCGAAGGCGCGTTTGAAATGCTCGAGTGCCTTGTCGTCCTGTCGGCGCTGGGCGTAGATGAGTCCCAGTTGCACATGGGCGTCGGCGTCGTTCGGATTAACCGTGGCGTTGTGCAAATACCTTTTGAAATCGCGCTTCCGGCGCATCGCATTCCCAAGTCCTGAGACCTCACTTGAAAGAAAGCCGCCAAGAAAAAGAATTACGAAAATCAAAAGGAACGGTGAGAGCAGCCACGGACCTATAAACATCGTCACGATGCTGCCAAGGCTGAAAAATAGCCACGAGATCGCAACGGTACCTATAGCAGAACCATATTCCATCCCAAACACGGTTCGCAGTGCGAAGATCATGTAGACGCCAAAGAGCAGACCGCTGGCGAACCAAAAGCCTAAAAAGACTGAGCCCGGAGCGCCAGCTCCGGAAAGTGCGAAACCGGCAATTACAAAAGGAAGATGTGCCGCAGTCCAGGCGAATAGTCCGCAGGTCGAAAAGGTTGCGTAGTCCCTGCGAACGACGACTCCCGCATTTCCGAGTCTCCCCAGAACCGACGCAAGGATGATCGTTAAAGGAAAATAGAAAATCGACAAAACAATGATCGGGTTGATAAAGCTCGAATCAAAAGAGAACAGCCAAGGCGCCGCTTTGCCAACAACCGGGAAGTCCGTCTTTTCAGCAAAAAAAGTCTCTCCTTCAACCAACTCCACCGTCGCGCCCGGGAACATATAGTCGAATCTTGAGACCTTGTAAGTCTCTGCAATATGGCTATTTATCGCGATACTGAGTCCGATGCTCACAGCAACAACACAGGCAGCGGCGAACAGCCAGCTGCCGCCGTCCATTACCTCGCTGAAGGCCCTTTTGGGGTTTAGATAGATCTGGAATAGGAGCCGAACGTTTTCCATAAAGAATATTCTACTTATAAGTGAACAGGATAAACAAGAATGTCTGTCGCTTATAATGCTGGCGTTGGATAATCACTCCTTAATCGTGGCAAAATACAGACATGACTGAAACAGCGAAGAATATGAGGGTCGAAACCGACTCGATGGGTGAAATCGGAGTGCCATCTGATGTTTACTGGGGTGCTCAGACACAAAGAAGCCTTCATCATTTCAATATCGGATTTGATGTTATGCCAAGGGAGATGATCCGGGCGTTGGGAATCCTCAAAAAGGCATGCGCGATCGTCAATACAGATCTTGGAAAACTGGAAGAGGACAAGCGCGATCTTATAGTACAGGCAGCCGATGAGGTAATCGAGGGCAAGTTGGACAAGCATTTCCCGTTGCGGGTTTGGCAGACCGGTTCAGGCACACAAACGAATATGAACGCGAACGAGGTCATATCGAACCGCGCTATTGAAATTGCAGGCGGCGTTATGGGTTCAAAGAAACCGGTTCATCCCAATGACGACGTAAACAAATCCCAGTCTTCGAACGACACGTTTCCGACGGCAATGTATATTGCGGCCGCAGAACAGATGGTCAAACTAATTCCATCGGTCGAAAAACTGCGCGCCGCGATCTCGGCAAAAGCTGAAGAATTTGCGGATGTAGTGAAGATTGGGCGTACCCATCTGCAGGACGCGACTCCGCTCACAGTGGGCCAGGAATTTAGTGGTTGGGCAAACATGCTCGAACGGGATATCGACCGTCTAAATGCTGTGTTTACAGGGCTTCTGGATCTTGCGATCGGCGGTACAGCTGTTGGAACCGGTTTGAATTCGCATCCCGAATTCGCAAAACGAGCTGCCAATAAGATTGCGGAACTTACAAACCTCAGTTTCAAGTCACATCCGAACAAGTTCACCGCGCTATCTGCTCATGATGAGATCGTATTTGCGAGCGGCGGCCTCAAGACACTCGCCGCTTCACTTATGAAGATCGCGAACGATATTCGCTGGCTGGGTTCCGGTCCTCGCTGCGGACTTGGGGAGTTGGTCTTACCGGAAAACGAGCCGGGAAGTTCGATCATGCCCGGCAAGGTTAATCCGACTCAGAGCGAAGCGATGACGATGGTCGCGGCACAGGTGATGGGCAACGACGCGGCGATTGGTTTCGCGGGTTCACAGGGAAATTTTGAACTGAACGTGTTCAAACCGGTCATGATTCATAACTTCCTTCACTCAGTTAGGTTGCTGAAAGATTCGTGTGATGGCTTTGTTGACTTCTGTGTGTCGGGAATCGAACTCAATCGTTCCAAGATAGATGAGTACCTGAACGACTCACTGATGCTTGTAACGGCGTTGAACCAACACATCGGATATGACAACGCCGCGAAGATCGCAAAGAACGCGCACAAGAAAGGGATCAATTTGAGGGAATCAGCTATAGAACTGGGAATCCTTGATGGTGAGAAGTTTGACGAACTCATTGATCCGGAGGCGATGACGAGACCCTAATGTGAATTCGGGAGGGCGAGTGTGCGGGATCTGGCACGATTTCCATCCAATGAGGAGACTAGAACATTCCAGACCTGCCGATTGTTACCCGTGGTCGCCGATAACCAAACGTATCAAGAACACGCTCTAGGTCTGCGGTTGGTTCAATAGGCTCATGAGTCGGTCTTTGCGTTCCTGCTTCTCAATCAATTCTTCGATGGCTGCCTTTAGTTCGTTCTGATCTTCTTCAGAATCCGAATAGCAATTCTTGATAAAAGCCTCCGCCCGGCCGGGCAGGGTTTTATTTATCCGGCCCAGCTTAATCTGTAGCCGGTAATTGTCCTGCTTCTTACGGTTTTCGGCAATGGCCTTTTCATATTCGGCCCTGGCTTTTGGATCATCGATATCTGCCGGGTCTGCACCTGGAGGAAGTAAGGTTCCATCTGATGTTTGAGGTGGTTGTACCGACATCTTTGGTACATCCTTTGAATCGAACTCAGGGTCAATGTGTTCGTCGAGAATCTGTACCAATGTTAGCCACAGACGCAGGCCGCGACGTCGCAAATCATGTCGAACTTCGGAATCGTACTCTATTGCCAGGTTTAGGTTCTCAAGTGCGCGGGCGGACTCCTTCAAACGCTCCGGTTCCATTTCACTTTTGAACGCATTAATCTTTTCTTGGGCTTCCTTTAGATACTTTTCATTTTCTGACATAGAGTTAATCCTAAAAGCAAATGAGGCTGCGACAACCATCGCAAGTACCGTCAAAGCGGAAATAGCTAGATATCTCATTACGGCGTACTCGTTGGGTCATTGTACATCGAACTCTCCGAGTGTCCGCCCTTGCTCGTCTCGCATTTTCCATCCGAAAAAATCTCGTGTTCCTGCCTGACAGTGGGGAAGTCATGTACATCAGTACTGCCCGAGACCTTCCATTGCATGACGATTTCCCAATAATACTTACCAACCTTGAAGGGCGGGGCCTTTCCCGTAGCGGCAAAGTTCGGATAGCCGGAATAAATCGTATCTTCACCCCCAAGTTCCGACCCA
The DNA here is from genome assembly GCA_013003215.1 of Pyrinomonadaceae bacterium. GTDB lineage: Bacteria > Acidobacteriota > Blastocatellia > Pyrinomonadales > Pyrinomonadaceae > Aridibacter. The sequence goes on along the minus strand of JABDKD010000048.1, from coordinate 3,369 downwards.
TCTGCCTCGGTATGGCTCGAAAGAGCAAACCAGGCACTCACCCGGTCAGGTTTCGGATAATTACCGTGATATTTACCGTGATGGCTTGGCTTGTATGATCCGGTTGCAACCGACAATGAATCTTTCTCGCGAATCTCAACATTGTAGAAATTTACATCATTGGGCTGTACAAACATATTGCCTTGCCAGCCGCAATCAGGCCGCCCTTTATTATGACGCAGATTCGTACCCGGCATCCTTACCATTTTCCAGGACGTTGGCCGGGTGACATTAAATGTAATCGTTTCCTCACAATCACAACCCGAACATTTTGCCTTAATCGTGACGCTTTCGTTTTTCTCTGCCGCCGTGAACACCACTGAGCTGTGGGTTCCCGTAGATGGACTAAGAGTTCCGTCCCCGCTGGTGATCTCCCATTTGGCAGGATTGCCGGTGATTGTAAGATTAACCTCTTCCCCAACACCGATCTTGGTGCGAGTGCGGTCGGCCGGAGAAGTTGCTCCCGTTTCGGACGTCAGCTTGCACGGCGTGTGGCAAGGTTCCTTGGCACCATCAGCCGGCTTTGATGCGTCAGGCGTCCCACTCGGAGGAGACGGTGTTGGTGATTCACTTAAGCACATTTCCGTTACGTCCTACTTGCGATTTCGATATCCACGTTCCCCGGTCACTCAAGATGTTTGGCTTGGCTCGTCCGGTTCGCGAATTTCAAATGCTATCCATTCCGTTTCGATCGTACCGATCCAGTCACCATATTTAGCGACCATATTTTCATGACGGAATCTAACTTGATATTTGCCTTCCGGCAGGGGCTCGCTAAAGTAATCTACTCCTCGGTAGACATAAGATTTTGATTCACCCGGTTTCAGGTTAATGCGACCAACCTTCCCGTCGTCGAGCGGTGGAAACGGAGGTGAAGCGGGATTAACAGGCGAGCCATCTGCATACCTTGTTTTCAGCAATATCGGGCCAAATTCAAGAAATAGTGTGCTCAACTGCATATCTTCCTTGGACCTATTTGTGAAGGTAGCGCGTGCTTCAAACTCATCGGTCGATACGATTTCCTGATTGGTGACGCTGAATTCCAATTCTAGATGATTAACCTCAGTTTTCACTTTGTTTTCACTCCTGTCGATTGAATCCCTCAAGCGGGCGTCCGGGCACTGCAATAAAATCAAGCCTAACCAGAATACTGTCAGATGCCGAAATAAGTGCGTCATCATTCAAAACTCAAGCTGTTTCCGTAGTGCATGTCAAACCCATTGCGCTGGCAGCATTCTGTCGTACTAACTCATAATTTGCGGTAGTTGGATTTCCGGACGGATTGTTCATAATTCCGCCACCGGGATCACGAAATCCGGTTTTCGTGCCGCCTTCAGTGTAATCAACGCCATCTGTCGTAAAGTATTCCTCCGGGCAGCCCAACATATGGCCGAATTCGTGAGTAACGTCTGTGGTGTCGCCGACGCCCCATCCCGTCATACTTGTTGTGCCGCCGATGCCCGCACGTCCGCCCTCCGTCGCAGTCGGTTGATTTGCGGTTACGGTATAGTGCTCTCCTCTGTCTACGTACTGCAGTTCAATCCTAATCGCGTAACCATTCGGACAGGCTGCCTCACAAGCAGGATCCGGACAAACCAGTTTCGCCTTGCCGTTCCATTTTCCTTCAATTGCGGATTTCCACGCCGCTTTTTGTGTCTCGGTAACCGTGCCGCGTACCTTGATCTTCACGATTACTCTTACAGCGCAGCTTGCCCTGTCCGGCTGAACCGTAAATTTTGATCTCCAGCCATATGTTCCGTTCCACGCAGTGTACGGAGCGGGAGCGTTGCTGATCGTTTCCGAAATACTCTCGTTAACTTCTCTAGGAGAGAATTCCCTTCTTGTGCAGTCTTCGGGACACGGTTCGTTAGTAGCGCCTGCCGGCCTGTCTGCATTTGGCGTCGTGCTGGGTTGCGGAGGAGTTGAAGATTCGCTCGAACACATTATTTCTTAAGCTCCTCCAGATATTCCAAAGCACGCTCCAGGTAAATCTTCATTTTCTTTTCGAGCTTTTCAGCTCGTTCATTCGGATCGGGAACAGAATCATCTTTCATCGTAGCCTTTACCCACGGGAATAACGGATCATTATCAAACCCGTGCCCAATCGCAAAAATCAAGGAAGCAAAAAGAACCAAGCCGGTTTCCGACGAAACTGAATGTCTTTTTGCGGCCTGTTTGGCACCTTCAACCAGGGTTTCAATCCGATCCTCACCGAGATATTCATATTTCTGGGGATACACATCGCGTAGCGCCATGGTAATAAGGTCTTCAATAGTTCCACCTGCAACTCTATACTTCTCCAGTCGGGCTTTGGATAATTTCCGTAACGCTTTTAATGAATACTCGTCATCTTCTCCGGCGACCTGTTCGAGATATTCAAGCATTTTTTCGTGCAGGGCATCGGCTCGTTCCATCTCATCGCTTATCTGGTCATTCGTCAAAACCCCTTCCGCCCAAGGCAACTGGAAATCGTTGTCGAAATCGCTACCGAACATAAACATCAGTTCTACATAAAATCGTATCGGGCCACGTTTGGTAAATCCGTATTCGTTTGCACGTTTAATGCCCAATTTAACTACCTTACGGACACCTTCATCTTCAATCACCTCAGAATGTTTGGGTGCAAATTCTTTACAATGCTGAACAAGACCATCTTCAAAATTACGCAGCGCAACTTCTTCCAATGCTCTGATTTGTTCTTCACGTATTTTCAACATTTAAACTTCTCCCAAAATGAGCCAATGTCCGATAGCTTAGTAACACTCTTGCCGACTTCACTAGCCGCCTATGATTACAGTGAACTCTCCTTTTACGATCTTATTCGGGGGTCCTATCGCCTCAAGAATGCTATCCCCTAATCTGCAAGCGGGAAGATTGTTGATCATTACCGTAGCCGAACCATCTATAACAACACCGGGTCCGTGCGGAGGGACTGGAAGCGGGGTCGTGCAGGTGTGAATATCCGCCCCACCAGCTGCGCTTGAAATTGCGCTCGACATTGCGGACAGCGCAGCAGTTTTTGCTGCTTCTTCAGCGGCTTTCGCTGCCGGGGCACCCGGTGTTCCCGCAGCCGCAGCAGATGCCGCCTCGGCGGTCTTAATCGCCGTATCGGCTACGGTCTTTGCGGCTTGAAGCGCTGCCACTGCCCCGAGCGGCATTCCGCGCCAAGCGGGCAAAAAACCGATTATCACGTCCAAACTTCCGGGACCGACCGTCAAAACTGGTGGCAAAGGATGGACTACATTGTCGGAAACTCTTGCTGCTGGTCCTGTAGGCATAGAATTCTCTCCAAATTACTTTTTATCTGACAGATTATTAACAGATTCCTTC
>JABDKD010000168.1 GCA_013003215.1 Pyrinomonadaceae bacterium | reverse complement strand
TCCTACGGTTTTCATTATGAAGCGGCGCAGAAGTTCTGGCGTACCATTGCAGCAAACAAGACGCCGAAGGGTAACGAAACGATCTACAAGGACTATTACAAGGCTTGGTTCTGTGCACCGTGTGCTGAGTTTAAGACCGAGACCGAGTATGAGATTCGCGAGGGAGAGGAAACCCCAAGGTGCCTTGTGCACGAAAGACCTCTCGACCGGGTAGAGGAAGAGAGTTACTTTTTCCGGCTGTCTGACTATGCCGATTCACTCCTCGAGCTGATAGAAAAAGAACCGCAAACAATCCGTCCCGAAGCGCGCCGCAAAGAAATCGAATCATTTGTATCCGGTGGTCTGCAGGACCTGTCGATCAGCAGGGAAAAGAAGAATGTGAGTTGGGGGATTCCCGTTCCGGATGATGACTCTCATGTCATGTACGTCTGGCTTGATGCGCTGTCAAACTACATCACGGCAATAGGTTACGGCAATGAAGAACGTGCTTCGGTAGGGTTTGAGAAGTACTGGCAAAATGCAGTTCATTTTATTGGTAAAGATATTCTTCGGTTCCATACAGTCTATTGGTTTTCGTTTCTGATGGCAGCCGGCTTAAGGCTTCCGACATGCGTCTATGCCCACGGAATGTGGCTCGATGTGGAAGGACGAAAGATGTCGAAGACCAATAAGAACGGGATCGATCCCGCCTTGCTCCGCGATCACTTCCAAACAGATGCTTTGCGATACTTTCTCCTTCGGGAAATGGTCTTTGGAGCGGACGGAAAATTTGGCTACGAAAGCGTTATCGAACGTGCGAACGCAGATTTGGCCAAGGGATTGGGAAATCTTTCGTCCCGGACTTTGTCCATGGTCTCGAAATATCGCGATGGCCGCGTGCCCGACGGAACCATTAGTGAAGAAAATTTCATTTTCGCAAAGAGGGCGGGCGTCAGTCCCGATGAACAGGAGCTCGCCGGGGTGTTGGAACAGGCACGGAATGATTTCGTCCGTCACTTTGACGAGTTTGAGTTTAGCCAGGCTCTGGAGACGCTTTGGAGGGTGATTGCCCGTGTGGACAAAATGATCACCGAGTCCGCGCCCTGGAACCTCGTAAAAGAAGAAGAGCAGAATCAAACACTCAATGCAGTGCTTTACCGTTCGCTGGAAACCCTTCGGTGGCTTACGGTGTTGCTATCATCGGTAATGCCGGAATCCTGCAAATCGATCTGGGATCAAATGGGTCTGGAAGGAAGCCCGGAAGATATCGACCCGAATACCCTGGAATGGGGAGGGCTGGCGGTCGATACAGCTATCGGTAAAGCGAAGCCCGTGTTTCCCCGATTGGATCAAAAGAAAATTATGGATGCTATTGAAGCTGCAAACGCAGAGAAAGCTGAAGCCGAAATGGATTACATAACCATTGATGATTTCTTCAAAGTAGAGTTGCGCGTCGGCCAGGTGCTGGAGGCTGAAAAGGTTCCGAAATCAGATAAGCTGCTGAAGTGCCGCGTTGATGTTGGAGATGAAGAACCGCGTCAAATCTTGGCGGGTATTGCTCAATACTACGAGCCGGAAGAGTTGGTCGGAAAAAAGATAGTCGTGGCTTATAACCTGAAACCGCGAAAGATGATGGGGATGGAATCGCAGGGTATGATCTGCGCCGCGTCGCTCAATGATGATGACAAACCTGTCGTGGCTACGTTCGACGAAGATGTACCAAACGGCGCCCGTTTAACTTAGAGGATATTGGGCGAACACCGTGACTCAATTTGAAAGATCAGATGAAAATGCCACCCCTGGTATTCGACACCATTCATTTTAGAATTCGCAGACCCTTCCGACAGTGGGTTGGATGGCTCCTCCAGTTATTCGAGGCATTAAGAATTAAATATGCTAGTCGACTCACATTGCCATATTGACGGCGAGCGCTTTGATGATGACCGCGAAGAGGTCATTCAGAGGGCACTGGAAGCGGGGGTTTTGGCGATGGTCAATGTCGGCACGGGGAGCCCCCGGGACTCCTCTTTTGAAGATACCGTTGCCCTGACCAAGGAATATGAGTGTATTTACGGAACGGTCGGAATTCATCCGCATGACGCATCAGAGTATGACGATTCAACTGAAGAGAGGCTGAAAGAGTTATCGTCGAATGAAAAGATACTGGCCTGGGGCGAAATCGGCCTTGATTATCATTACGACCATTCCCCGCGCGATACGCAAAGAAAAGTATTTGAACGTCAAATTGTAATCGCACAAGAACTTGAGCTTCCTATCGTCATACATTCAAGATCGGCAAACCGGGACACCCTGGATATTTTGAAAAACAACTGCTCCGATAAAGACTTCTGCGGCGGAATAATGCACTGCTTCGGCGGGACACCCAAAATGGCTTCGGAGCTAATGGATCTGGGGTTCCTTATCTCGTTTGCCGGGAATGTGACTTTTAAGAAGGCAGATGAATTGCGAGACGCCGCGAGGGTCGTACCTCTGGACCGACTACTCGTTGAAACCGATTGCCCCTATCTGACACCGGTTCCGTATCGAGGAAAACGAAACGAACCGGCACGGGTCGTTGATACTGCCCGTTTCCTGGCCGATTTCTACGAGATTCCGTTTGAGAAGCTGGCACGGCAAACGACCGCTAACTTCACTAGCTTCTTTAATTTAGAGCTTTCGTGATATCCGCATTCCGGAGCCGATATTGTATTGGTTTTTTCTGATTCTTATCCATGTTTTCGGGTTTGTCCGAAGTGGCCGAGGTGTTATCCTCAATCAGGAGTAATCATGGCAAAAGTAAATTCATTCGATATAGTTTCAAAGACAGACTACGCGGAGATCGAGAATGCCCTTAATCAGAGCCGCAAAGAGTTAAGTCAAAGGTTCGATTTTAAGGGCAGCAAGACGCTGATAAGTGTTCACAACAAGAATCTCATAATAAGCGCCGAAGACGACACCAGGCTCAAGAACCTCAACGACATTATGCAAAGTAAGCTGGTTCGCCGGGGCGTCTCTCTTAAGGCCCTCGACTACCAGCCGGTTGAACCGGCCGCCGGCGGAACACTCAGGCAGATAATCCATATCCAGCAGGGGATTCCGCAGGATAAGGCGAAAGAAATTGTGAAGTACGTAAAGAGACTGAAGGTTAAAGTTCAGGCCTCAATCCAGGGTGATCTTGTTAGGATCTCGGGTAAGAAAAGAGACGATCTACAGGCTGTTATGAAGAAGCTGAAATCAAAGGATTTTGGAATCGACATGCAGTTCGACAATTACCGTTAAAATTCGGTCAATTCCAGCGATGCAGTCCTTTCAGAGTGTAAAGAAAGATCCCAAGCTTATCGCGCAACGAGTTTTCGGACTTCTCGAAAACGAGATGAAACTCGTCGAAGCGGACTTCAAGTCCAGAGCTGCGTCGAATATACAGGTTATCAACTACCTGAGCGAGTATCTGCGTGAATCCGGTGGAAAGCGAATCAGGCCCACAATGCTCTTGCTTGCAAATGGAGCAGCGGGAGGGAATTCGACGAACGAAAGTGTCATCAGGCTCGCTACGGTTATGGAGATGATCCATACGGCGACGCTTGTTCACGATGACATTATCGACAACGCCCAGACCCGTAGAAATGCACCAAGTGTTAACGCTAGATTTGGTAACCAGGCTTCTGTACTCATGGGGGACTGGCTTTACATGACGGCGTTTGAGGTAAGCCTTGGCGAAAGGAACCTGGAACTTTTGGATATACTCACGAATCTTACTAAAAGAATGACCGAGGGCGAGTTAATCCAACTGACTGTACTCGGCAGGTCAGATCTTACCGAGGAGACCTACTTTGAAATACTGAGGAGAAAAACTGCCTACTTGTTTTCAGCGTGTTGTGAAATCGGGGCGATCCTCGCCGGTGCGACGAAGGAACGACAGGAAGCCCTCAAGTCATTTGGTATGAATCTCGGAACGGCGTTTCAACTGGCTGACGACCTCATGGATTTCACTTCAGATGACGAGGTTATGGGAAAGGCGTCCGGAGCGGACCTGATAGAGGGTAAATTGACTCTTCCGCTTTTGCTTCTTGTTGAGAAAGATCCCTCCATCCGTAAACTGCTGGACGGAATAATGTTGGAAGGAGCTTACAAGGGAAATGCCAGGCAGGACCTGTTAAAGAGGCTAAAGGAGACGGGTGCACTCGAGGCGACCAATAAGCGCGCACATGAGTTTGCAGCAGAAGCCAAAAGAAATATTGAAATATTGCCTGAAACCGAGTATCGTTTAGCACTAGAGGATATCCCTGCCCTCATGATCGACAGAAAGAGTTAACACGTCTTTTCCGCAGTTTTTCTCCATTTTCTATATGTCTGATTCTCCGTTGAACGAAACAAACCTTATCGCGACTCTTGAACAGAGCCTTCGTCAGACGCGTAATGCGCAGCATCGGCTTCTTGTGAGATTGCGTGAGGTCGAGTCAGAGTCAGAGCGGCTTCGACAGGAGATCGAGGCATTGGACAACAGCGCGGAGCAAACCGAGGCAGCCATTCACAGCCTGCTCGCGACGATCAGGTCCGGAAACCAACCAAGACTCGGTATCAAGAACCTTTCTATTGACGAGGATTACGAGATTCCGGCCGAGGTCGATCGAATGACGCGTTCCAACAATCACCTTCAAAAGGATTTGAGGGCGCGGGAACCGGTCTACCGTGAGCCGACACGAAAAGAGAATAGGCTCCCGTTCGCTGAAACCGGACGGACGGTTCCCCCGGTAAGTCAGAATATCGAACCGATCAGTCAGCGGTTTGTCGACAGGACGATTACACAGGCTTGTACCCTACTTTTGAGAGAGTCGGGTAAAGCATTGCATGTAAACGAGTTATATAATTTTCTCGTCGCCGGTGGGTTTGAGTTCAAGGGCAACAATCCCACGATTTCGATCGCTGTTTCGCTGAATCGAAACCGTCGATTTAGAAAGGTCGCGCCCGGAACTTTCGATCTGGTTATGCGTGACGCATCACAGGCCGCTTCCTAGTCACTGAGTTTTTGTAAATAATCCGACCGGTTTTCAGAAATTGCTGAAAGCCGGTTTTTTGATTGATAATCAAAGCGTTTTCTAAGAGAATCACCTAGATATGAAGATTTCACGTCGTGCTTCGATTCTCATTCCTATCTTTCTGGTGTTGCTTTCTGTTGTGCAGGTGGAAGCACAGAAGGTACGTTTGCGTTCGCACATCAATCCGGATTGCGTCCGGCCAAGCGGGAGCACGACAGATTTGAAGTTCTCAGACATCTATGCTGACGGAAATATCGCGGTTCAAGGTACCTACAGCTGCCGCGGTGTATTTATTTATGACCTTTCAAATGCTGATGCGCCGGTACTCGCATCCCGGTACAACCCCGGCGACAGTATTCAATTTCTCGAGGCCATAGTAATCGGCAACAGGGGCTATTTTGGCAGCGGCAACGGCGCGGGCGTACACATAGTCGACCTCTCGGATCCATACGATCCGCAACTCCTTGGAAGGGTAGATAGCTCGAATGGAAGCGGATTCAATTCCATTCACGAGATGGTGGTTGAGGGCGATTACCTATACGAGAACTTCAACGGCTTCGCCACAAAGATCATTAAAGTGATCGACATAAGCGATCCCGCGAACCCAAGTTTTGTCAGAGACATCAATCCGACCGAGGTGCGGTGGGTACACGCAATGCATATTCGGGGAAACCGTATGTTCACTTCCGGTTGGGGCAATTCTTCTACGAGGGGCCGAACCGAGATCTATGATATTAGCGATATCTCCACGACCGCCCCTACAATGCTTGGTTTTGTAGAAGACCCAACGGGAATTACCAATGGAAACCGAATGCATTCAAGCTGGTCCAGCGAGGATGGTAATTTTCTCTATTCAGCGCGTGAAACGTCCGATGGGTCGGGCGACATAAGGACCTACGATATCTCAGACGCCTCGACGCCGGTTTTAGTGGATAGTCTTACGATGACCGATCTCGGGATTAATGCGGTAACGCCGCATAACCCGGTGGTGATGGGGAACTTTCTGTACGTTTCGTGGTACCAGGCGGGCGTGCAGGTATTTGATATATCGGTTCCATCCAGTCCGAAACGTTTGGGAGAATACGATACCTATCCCGATGAGTTCGCGCCATCAGTATCTGAAAAAGCGCTTGTAGACGACACGTTTGAGTTTGTTTGCGGAAACGAGGCACTGCAGAACCTCCTTCCGACTACCTATGATGGGAACTGGGCGGTTTTTCCGTTTCTTGGTTCTGACAAGGTCCTTGCAGGCGATATGAAGTACGGGCTTTTTGTACTTGATGTTGATGACATCTCAAACCCTCTGAGGAATGTGATTTCTGATTTTGACGGTGACCGCAAAACTGATTTCTCACGATTCAGTCCTCAGACCGGGACATGGACTATCGAGATGAGTTCGACTAAGGCTGAATCAGAGACGCCTTTCGGCGTGGCTGGCGATATTCTCGCTTCTACTGACTATGATGGGGATGGAGAAACGGACATCGCGGTCTGGCGGCCCTCAGACGGCGTTTGGTATATCAAGCGCAGTTCAGATGGTGGCTATGACTTTAGACAGTTCGGGCTCGATGGAGATATTCCGGTGCCGGCGGACTATGATGCGGACGGGAAGGCCGATGTGGCCGTCTTCAGGCCTGAAACCGGAGTTTGGTATATCCAGCAAAGCACACTCGGGATTAAGATCCTGAGATGGGGAATTGACGGTGATATTCCGCTGGCGGCTGACTTCGAAGGGGACGGAAAAGCGGATATCGGCGTGTACAGGCCCGCGACCGGTGTTTGGTATGTAATGCGCAGTTCATCTTCAATTCCGACGATTATCAGGTTCGGCATTGAAACAGACGACCCTCTCGTCGCGGATTTTGACGGTGACGGCAGAGCGGAATTCGCGGTTTACAGGCCGTCTGAAGGTAATTGGTATACGCTTAGATCGACCGACTCTTCTCTCGAGGTCACCCGGTTTGGCCTTGACGGGGACATCGCGATGCCATCTGATTTTGACGGGGACGGCAGGAGTGATATTGCTGTATTCAGGCCTTCGACTGGTGTTTGGTACATGATTACAAGTTCAGATTCTGCGTTCAACGCACGGGCATTTGGCGTTCCGGGCGACGAGGCATCACCGTCTTCGGCACAGCCCTAATACCCGTATTCATAAACTTTAGAACGAGGCCCAAAGTCAAAAATGCTTGACTTTGGGCTTTTTGATTTTATGATTGTCACAACATGAAACTGATATTGACCATCAACGAGGGTTCACTCGCCGGGCAGGAATTCAATCTTTCCACCGGCCATCTTTCTATCGGCAGGACAGAAACATGTTCGATTCGATTTGATCCCCTAAAGGAAAAGATTGCGTCTTCACAGCACGCTTTTGTAGAGGCCAGGCCTGATGGCTTTTATATCACCGATAACAACAGTACAAATGGAACATTTGTAAATGGTGAGCGGGTGTCTGCGGCGTGTCTGCAGACCGGTGATTCAATCCAGTTCGGAACGAACGGTATCACGGCAAGTGTTGTTGTAGAGGAGGTTAACCCTACCAATCCGGATCCTCAAGCGACGGTCGCCTATTCCGCGGACACCGCTTTCGACAAGGCCGAGGTGGCGCAATTCGGCCAGTCTGTTCAGTCATTGGACACAGCCGCAGACTTAAAGGTTTCAATGGCTTCGATCGGACTCGGAAAGCTCGAGGTCGAACCCGAGACGAGCAGCACCGGTAAATATATCGGGATTGGAATCACCTTGCTCGGGATTATGTTTCTTGGCCTTCTCGTGGCAGGCATTATCTTTTTGAGTATAGGCCCGGTTGCTGCGTTTATCGCTGCAATTGTGGCCTTTATTCCGGCGGTTTTTTATCTTATTCCGATCATGTGGCTCGACAGATACGATCCCGAGCCGTTTTGGCTGCTGTCGCTTGCATTCGCGTGGGGGGCGCTTTTGGCGGTTTTCATTTCGTTTATTGCGAACACGCTGGTTGGTGTCAGTGTTGCGGTCATGACGGATCCGCAGATTGGAGGAATTGCGGGGGCAGTTCTCGCCGCGCCGTTTTTTGAGGAACTTACGAAGGGTGCGGGATTGCTTATGATTATTCTCGTATTTCGCAAGTATTTTGACGGAATACTGGATGGAATCATCTTTGGGGCTGTCATCGCGCTCGGATTTGCGACCGTTGAGAACGTCTTGTATTACGGCCGCGCTCTTTTGGCAGGCGGCGCACAGGCACTGGTCATTATTTTCTTTGTTCGCGGGGTACTTTCTCCCTTCGCACATGTCACATTCACGGCAATGACGGGAATCGGGTTCGGGATCGCACGTGAAACCCACAATACCGCCGTCAAGTTTATAATGCCTATCGTCGGGCTCGGGGCAGCTATGTTCCTACATGCACTTTGGAATGGAATGGCCACATTCCTCGGCGGCGGTTTCCTGCTTGCATACCTGGTGATCGAAATACCTCTATTCCTGATCTTTGTTGGATTCTGCGCGTGGGTCATGTGGCGTCAGAATCGTATTCTTAAGGAGATGCTGGCGATTGATGTGGCGCGCGGCCTGATTCCCCAGGAGGACTTTGAGAAGGCTACCTCCGCGATAAAAAGCACGATTTGGAAAATTTCGAGCATCTTTAATGGCAAGTATCGAGCAACCAGCAGGTATATTCAGGCGATCGGTAAGCTTGGGCTTTCTTACTGGCACATACAGCGCGCAACTGCCGCACAGGGCAACACCGCAAGCTTCCAGCAGAACCCGATCCTTAGGGAGGAAGTTCTGAAGTGGAAAGACCAGGTCTAGACGTTAGACAAGCCGCAGAACATTCGGGATAATCAGCGTTCAGTTGATTATCCCTTTTTGTTATGGACCTAAGACTAAACGAAGAACAAGAAATGGTTCGGAACTCGATACGTGAGTTTGCGGAAAACGAGATTGCGCCACTGGCACGGGAGTACGATGAGGAAGAGAAATTTCCTCATAAACAGCTCGAAGGCCTTGCCGAGATGGGGCTGCTCGGAATGATCATCCCTGAAGAGTACGGCGGCGCCGGATTTGATTCGGTATCGTATTCATTGGCGCTCGAAGAGATTGCGCACGCGGATGCGTCGGTAGCGGTAATTGTAGGCGTAACCAATTCCGTTTGCTGCTACCCCATACTCGGGTTTGGTACCGAGAAGCAGAAACAGGAATTCCTCGTCCCTTTGGCAAAGGGCGAGAAGCTGGGCGCTTTTTGTCTTTCGGAACCGCATGCGGGAAGCGATGCAACGAATCTGAAAACGACGGCTAGGGCGGACGGCGAGGATTTCGTCATCAACGGAACCAAGTCATGGGTCACCAACGGCGGTGAATCGGAAATCCATATTGTGATGGCCGTTACCGGTGAGAATGCCGGGAAAAAGGAAGTAACTGCGTTCATAGTCGAAGACGACCGTGAAGGGTTAAGCGTTTCCTCGGTTGAGCATAAACTGGGCCAAAGAGCTTCAAAAACGACGGAATTGAGCTTCGTCGATGTTCGGGTTCCGAAAGAAAATATGCTTGGCGGCCTTGGCGAAGGGATGAAGGTCGCTTTCAATAGTCTGGACAATGGAAGGATCGGAATCGGTTCGCTAGCGGTTGGAATTGCGAGGGCCGCATACGAAGAAGCGCTCGCCTATTCGAAAGACCGTGTTGCTTTTGGTAAACCGATCTCGGAACACCAGGCGATAAAGTTTAAGCTCGCTGATATGGCGACTGAGATCGAGGCCGCGCGCCTGCTTACGTTAAAGGCCGCTGCAGCCAAAGATGCGGGTGGCAAGAAAACGGGAGTTCAGGCTTCTATGGCGAAGCTTTACGCTTCGGAAATGGCCAATAGGGTTTGCGCTGAAGCTATTCAGATCCATGGGGGCAACGGCTATTCCCGGCATTACAACGTAGAAAAGTACTACCGGGACGCTAGGATCACGACGATCTATGAAGGAACGAGTGAGATCCAGAAAATTGTTATCTCGCGCGGTGTCCTGAAAGACTAGTCAAGAGATAAGAAACAGGAAAACCAGCGGGAAGGTCACTCCTGCAGCCGCCAGTTTCCAACCTCTTTTGCGAAATCCTTTATCACCCTTCTGGATAAACATCCCGGTGAACGCAATAAGCAGCATCGCCGCGCCAAAGATATCCGAATACCATATCCAAGCCCAGTTTGTGTCGATATGAAGCTGCCTAAACTGCGCTATAAATGGTGTGTGGATATAAGATTCGCGTTCTCCCTTGCCGGTTTTGAGATCGATAGTAAAACGGTCGTTCGGATAATCAACCTGGATATTTTCCCCACGGACTCTAAAACCGCGAGGCTTTCCTTCGATTCCCCAGTCTTTTGAAACAGTGGCAATGTAATCGTCATTTACTGCCTTTTCGTTCGCAGGGGGCGTGACAGCGACAGCTTTGACCTCGTAAGTATACTGGGCGGGGTTCCAATCCCGCCGATGATTCAGAAAGATGCCGGACAAGGCAAACGCGATAATCAGCCCCACATAAAAATACGCAAAATCCCTATGAATGGCTCGTGGATTGAATTTCATAACGTCCTGCTATTAATAAGCTCGTGCGAACACCACCTGTCTCGGTGAATCGTTTCCGGAATAGACACATTTGCCCATCATCTCGGCCGAATTCAGAGGAATGAGGCGGATCGTAGCCTTTGTTTCTTCTTTGATCTTAGTCTCTGTCTCGTCAGTTCCGTCCCAATGAGCTACAACAAATCCGCCCTTCTCAATGGCTGCCTTGAATTCATCCCAGGTCTCGACAGAAGTAGTGTTAGCTTTCTGGAAAGCCTGGGCACGATCGTACAGGCTTGTTTGAATCTCACTCATAAGGGATTCGATGTGGTCCGCAACCCCGTCCAGAGGCATCGTTTCTTTCGATAGTGTGTCACGACGTGCAACCTCTACCGTTCCGTTCTCAAGGTCACGAAGCCCGATAGCAAGCCTTACAGGAACGCCTTTTAGTTCGTACTCGGCAAACTTATACCCGGGTTTGTACTTGTCGTCATCATCGACTTTGAAGGAGATCCCTTTTTCCGCAAGGGCATTTGTTATCGGTTCGATCTTCTCGTTAATCTTCGCCAGATCTTCTTCAGATCTGAAAATCGGAACGATTACGACCTGGATCGGTGCGAGTTTTGGAGGAAGAACCAATCCCTTGTCATCGGAATGGGCCATGATCAATGCTCCCATTAGTCTTGTGGAAACTCCCCAACTGGTCGCCCAGGGATACTCCTGCTCGTTGTTTTTGTTCACGAACTTAACATCGAACGATTTCGCGAAATTCTGACCAAGGAAATGCGATGTTCCGGCCTGAAGCGCCTTGCCGTCCTGCATCAGAGCTTCGATACAATAGGTTTCTTCCGCGCCCGCAAACCGTTCAGAAGCAGTCTTTAAGCCCTGCAAAACCGGTACCGCCATCCAGTTCTCTACAAAATCCGCGTAAACACGAAGCATCTGTTCGGTTTCCTCAACGGCCTCCTGTTCGGTCGCATGTGCGGTGTGTCCCTCCTGCCACAGGAATTCAGAAGTTCTCAGAAAAAGCCTCGTCCTCATCTCCCAGCGAACTACATTTGCCCATTGGTTGATAAGCACAGGGAGGTCCCGCCACGACTGGATCCAGTTCTTGTATGAATTCCAGATGACGGTTTCCGAAGTGGGCCTTACGACGAGCGGTTCTTCGAGTTCCGCGTTCTCGTCGACGATGAGTCCCTTTCCATCCGGGTTGGATTTGAGCCTGTAATGCGTCACAACCGCACATTCTTTTGCAAACCCCTCGGCATGTTCTTCCTCCAGTTCGAGGTAGGATTTCGGTACGAAAAGAGGGAAATAAGCATTCTGGTGACCGGTTGCCTTAAACATGTCATCCAGTGCGCGCTGCATCTTTTCCCAGATCGCAAAACCGTATGGTTTGATTACCATACAGCCACGCACCGCCGAATGCTCTGCCAGGTCGGCACGCTTAACAATCTCGTTGTACCACTCGGAATAGTTCTCCTCTCTTGTAGGAATCGATTTACTCATAATAGTTCTCTCAAGCCTCCAGGGCGTCGGTTAAGAGAGGAATAATAAAGGAATTGCGGTAGATAAACAAAAGGATCTGACAATACGCGAGCGCTTTCGACAGCGAGTGTTGCAGGTGATTCAGATGAATTGACATTTCAGAACGCCGGTTCCGCAGAATGAGGCACGCGCCGAACTGTGATAAATTATTCTCATGAGTGACTTTAAGTTGGATTTCGGGGATACCGAAACCGCCTTTGCCGACAAATCAAACTCGGAGTTGCGAGAGAAGCACAGGCTTTTCAGAATGATGAACTCACCCGTTCTAAACGAACTCGGAACGCGTTCGGCAACATTTGCCCTTTCTCTGGGCCTCCCGGTCGAGTGGTTGATAAAAAACACAGTTTTCGAGCAGTTTTGCGGCGGTGAAACGATTCAGGAATGCCAGCCGACGGTCGACAGGCTCGGCCACTATAAAATTGGGACGATCTTGGATTACTCGGTTGAAGGAAAATCTGCCGAAGAAGACTTCGAACGGACGAAGGATGAGACGATCCTCAATTTGAAACGTGCCAAAAATGACGACGATATTCCATTTGCGGTCTTTAAGGTAACCGGCATCGCTCCACTCGGCACCCTTGAAAAGATTTCAAGTGACGCGCCACTGAAAGAATCCAACAAGGTTAAATGGGAAAATGCGAAGCGACGCGTTTTCGAAATTTGTTCGTATGCTCATGAGATCAGCCAGGAGGTGTTCATCGATGCAGAAGAGTCCTGGATCCAGAATGCGATCGATATCCTTGCGACGGATATGATGGAGCAGTTCAACCGGGAGAAACCGCTCATTTTCAATACGGTACAGCTTTACCGCACTGACCGCCTGCAGTTCCTGAAGGACTCGCATTTGAAAGCGAAAGAAGATGGGTACATATATGCCGTAAAACTCGTCCGCGGGGCATACATGGAGAAAGAGAGGGAGCGCGCGGAGGAATATAGTTATCCTTCACCGATTCAGCCGGACAAGGAAGCTACTGACAGGGATTTTGACGAGGCGGTTATCTACTGTCTCGATAATCTGGACAGCCTCGCGTTTGTTGCAGGAACGCACAATGAGGAGAGTACTCAGCGCCTGGCCCAATTAATGGAAGAACGAGGCATCGAGCACGGGCACCCGCGTGTGTTCTTTTCTCAGCTCTATGGTATGAGCGATAACCTCTCATATGTGCTTGCGGACAAAGGTTATAACGTTTCGAAATATGTTCCCTACGGACCTGTTGCGGACGCGATCCCCTACCTTATAAGAAGGGCTCGTGAGAACACGTCAGTGAAAGGACAAATGAGTCGTGAACTCGACCTCATAGCAAAAGAACTCAAGCGCCGCGGCCTTTAGAGTTTTAGATATGCCGAAGCCCCGGCTGGGGAAGCGGCGTTCAAAAAAATCACGTATTGCAGGAAGTGCTGGGAGTTTTGTCCGATTTCGAAAATCCGGGAGGTCACCGTACAGCACAGCCTCCGGCTAAACAGTTTCGGCTGTCGGTTTTGCCGGGATTCAATGCTGTTTCAGAAATCTCGGGGTTTGAATGGCGAGAAAACAGGAAAACGGGTTCGAGAATTCGGCAAGAAGATCAAACGAGCATAGGTCAGCGAATTCCAAGGTGCAGGCGGACTGACCTGTCGGAAACGCTTCGATCGGGATCCTTCTGCCAGGCTCTCAGGCCCTGCAAGTCACTTTCCGAAAGCGGGGCATTCGACATTCTTGCTGTTTGAGTGCTTTCGAAAGCACGGGTAGTAAGCGCCAAATGATCGTGAGACACTGTCAGGTCGGAACCAGCTGACAATACCGAGTCAGCCATATCGACATCCAGAAACATGTCCCGATATGCCGCGACATGCCAAACGCGTTTTCCGTCAAGCGTCTCAATATCCAGAAGGCGCAGCAGGCCAAAACCGCTTTCGATTTGGAAGACTAGATAATCACCTGGTGTATAATCCTGCGACATAAATTTCAGTTTATTAGGAGGGATTCCGCTTCGCAAGTGGGCTCCTTCGAAAGGTGCTTGGTCGATGATGGACTTTAGGAAAATGCTCGAAATCGCAGTCAAAGAGGCCAAGGAAGGTCTGTCCGAAGGGGGGATTCCGATAGGCGCCGCTCTTTTTGGAGAAGATGGAAAACTCCTTGGGAGGGGGCATAACCGTCGTATTCAGGATGGCGATCCTTCGATACACGGGGAAACAGATGCCTTTCGAAAAGCGGGTCGACAAAAGTCCTACCGCGGGACGACGATGGCGACGACACTCGCACCATGCTGGTACTGCAGCGGGCTGATTCGGCAGTTCGGTATCACCCGAGTCGTCGTTGGAGAATCCGAAACCTTTGAAGGAGGGATCGAATGGCTCTTGGAATGCGGTGTCGAGGTAATCGACCTCAATTCGGGGGAGTGCAAATCAATGATGAATGAATTTATTGCCCGGCGTCCTGATATATGGTTCGAGGATATAGGAGTTGTTACGGAGTAGTTTATGAGAAGAAAAATCGTTTCTGTTTTGTTGTTTTCCTTGCTCGCGGGCGTCGCAATCGCCCAGGAACCTGTTGACCTGAAGATGGTTTCGAGAATCAGGGAAGAGGGTTTTCAGCGGTCCAAAGCGATGTCGGCGGTTACGGAGTTGACCGACGTATATGGTCCGAGGCTCACGGCGTCACCTAACCTTAGGAATGCGCAGCAGTGGGCGATGAGCCTGATGAAGGATTGGGGACTTGAGAATGTTGCGATGGAACCTTGGGGAGAGTTTGGCTCTGGCTGGGAGACCAGCGGGTATTCTGTTGAACTGACTGCCCCGACCTATGACCGGATCAATGCCGTTCCCCTGGCTTGGAGTCCGCCGACAAACGGCGTTGTGAGTGGAACCCCGGTCGTTGTTTCGATCAGGTCCAAGTCTGATTTTGATAAGTACCGCGGTAAGTTGAAGGGGAAAATAGTCTTGAATGGCAGAACCGGAGGTTTTGACCGTTTTCAGCCTCCTGGTAAACGTTTGCAGAAGAAAGAGTTAGAGAAAGCCGAAGGGGCTATCGATCCTCTCGGAGAAGGAATCGGCGGGGGAAATTCAGTCGCGTATAATGAGGAAGATGCCGATTGGAAGCAGTATTTGAAACAACGCCGGGAAGTCATCGAATTTATGAGGAGCGAGGGGGTAGCGACGCTGGTTCAACCAAGTAGTTTCCCTTATGGAGTCGTTCGGGCGTCCGGCTATTACGACACACGCGAGGAACTGAATGTTCCTGCTTTTGTGATTGGAAAAGAGCAATACGCAAGGATAGTAAGGCTAGCCGAACGAAAGATTCCGGTGGAGTTAAGGGTCGAGTTGAAAGCAAGATTCACGCAGGACAAAACCGGGTACAACATAATCGGTGAGCTCCCCGGGACGGATCCCGGGCTCAAGGATCAAGTGGTGATGCTTGGCGGGCATTTCGATTCATGGCATGGCGGAACAGGAGCCGCGGATAACGGTGCGAATTGTGTCGTTATGATCGAAGCGCTGCGAATATTGAAATCGCTCGGAGTAAAACCTAGGAGAACTATACGGGTGGCGCTATGGAGCGGCGAAGAGCAGGACTATTTTGGTTCGTACAACTACGTTAAGAAGCACTTTGGGGATCCGAAAACCGGAAAAATTGGAACGGATCACAATAAGCTCTCGGCATATTTTAACCTCGACAACGGGGCAGGGCGTATCCGGGGCATATACCTTCAGGGAAACGAGGCCGCGGGACCGATTTTCCGTTCCTATCTGAAGCCTTTCCGGTCGCTGGATGCGAATTCGTTGACCGTGCTCAACACCGGCGGGACAGATCACATGGTCTTTGACGGAATCGGGCTCCCGGGTTTTCAGTTTATACAGGATCCGCTGGACTACAGCACTCGCGTGCATCATTCAAACCTTGATGTCCTGGAATCCGTAATTGAAGACGACATAAAGGTAAATGCGGTTATAGTTGCAACGATCGCGTATCACACCGCAATGCGGGACGATATGATACCGAGAAAAAAGACGGCCACGCCATAGAGGGCTTTCATAAACTGGCTATGTTAGCGGCGCTTGAATATCGGCGTCGCTCTTAATTTAGCAGTTAAACTTTGGCCGCCTTTGCGGACAAAGCGCCAAAAATGAGAAAATTACGAAAGCACAAATATTTTTGAGAGGATTTTAATGACTGATATCAAAGACGCTGTAATCGTTAGTGCCGCTCGTACCGCGACCGGCAAGTTCATGGGCACTTTGAAGCCGCTGACTGCGACAGATCTTGGCGCAATCGCGGTTAAAGAGGCGGTTTCCCGCGCGGGAATCAAGACCCAGGATGTGGATGAAGTGATAATGGGCTGTGTAGTGCAGGCGGGTCTCGGCCAGGCTCCGGCCAGACAGGCTGCGATCAAAGCGGAGCTTCCGCCGGAAGTTTCGGCTCTCACGGTCAATATGGTCTGCGGTTCCGGATTGAGGGCGGTTTCGCTTGCAGCTCAGGCAATCAAGCTTGGCGACGCCGACTTTGTTGTGGCCGGTGGAATGGAATCGATGTCCAACATCCCCTATGCGTCACCGGATGCGAGAGGCTGTTATCGAATGGGTAACAAGACCGACGTAGACCTGATGATTCATGACGGGCTATGGTGCCCGTTTGAGAATTGGCACATGGGAAATACTGGCGAGGTCGTGTCGGAGAAGTACAGCATCGGCAGGGATGCACAGGACGACTACGCTTATAACTCACACAGGAAGGCAAAAGAAGCCCGGGATGAGGGACGTTTTGATGAAGAGATAGTTCCCGTGAGTATTCCTCAACGCAAAGGCGATCCTGTTGTTTTTGATAAGGACGAGACAATCCGTGACGACACCACGGTAGAAGGCCTTGGAAAGCTCAGGCCGGCTTTCAAACGCGACGGAGGAACGGTTACCGCTGGAAATGCTCCGAGTGTGAATGACGGCGCTTCGGCGGTGGTCATAACAAGTGCCGCAAAAGCTGAGGAAATGGGAATGGAGCCTCTCGGCCGGATCGTAGCTTACGCGACTTCCGGTATTGAGCCGAAGCTGATCATGATGGCACCCGTTCAGGGAGTTAAGAACGTTTTGGATAAGGCCGGGTGGTCCATGGAGGACGTCGATCTCTTTGAGCTGAATGAAGCGTTTTCAGTTCAGGCTCTAGGGGTTATGCAGGAACTTGGTATGGACATGGAAAAGGTCAATGTTAATGGAGGCGCGGTCGCACTTGGACATGCTATTGGAAATAGTGGTTCAAGGATCTTGACGACCCTCCTTTACGAAATGAAGAGAAGAGGTGCCAAAAAGGGTGTTGCGGCGCTGTGTCTGGGTGGAGGAAACTCGGTGGCGATGGCTGTTGAACGCGATTAGGTAGAATCGAAATCCCTTTAGTCGTTTCTTATATGTGCCGCCGATTCTCGGAACACGGGAGTTTGGCGGCGCGTATATATAGATGGACGACATGTCCAAGGAGTAACAATGACAAACCTAGAGCACAACAGGCTTCTTTCGATTTTTTTCTATATCCAGGGTGGTCTTCAGATCTTTGGCGGACTCTTGGCGGCTCTCATTTACGCTGGGATGGGCACGTTTTTCGCGGTAGCTTCGAATGAATCTGAAGCCGCGATATTCGCCGGGCTGATGGTTGTGTTGGGGGTCATTATTGTTGCACTGACTCTTGCGGTTGGAGGGTTCTATATATTTACTGCCAGAAAAATGCAGTTGGGTGCTTCGCCCGGTCGAACCCTGGGAATCGTGGCATCGGCCTTGTGTCTGCTAAACGTTCCTTTGGGCACAGCATTGGGTGTTTACGGTCTTTGGTTTTTGACCGGTGAAAAGGGCAGGGAGCTATATCTCGAAGGTAACGGACAAGGTACTTTCCCGCCCCCGCCTCCTGAGAATTGGAAGTAGTCAGTAAAAACAGAATTGAGACCGCGGTGAGCTGATCGCCGCGGTTTTTTCTTGTCCCGGGGGCGGTGTTTAATTTGGTCTTTGTTCCTGTATAATCAATCTTTTGAACACTATAAACGTATTAGAACAGGGGACTGATAAATGGGAGAGAAGTTTGGGGTAATTGGTGCAGGCACAATGGGCAACGGTATCGCCCAAACAGCGGCCTCGAAGGGGTTTGAGGTCGTGATTTGCGACATAGATGAAGGACTCCTCGACCGCGGATTGGCGAGTATTGGGAAGAGTCTGGATCGTTTTGTAAAGAAAGAAAAGATTTCGGAAGAAGACAAAACCGGGATCCTGGCGAAGATATCCACGACGACAAGTCTAAGCGATTTATCTGATTGCACGCTGATCGTGGAAGCGGCGACGGAGAACTTCGAGATCAAGAAAAAGATCTTTCAGGAACTAGACGAGATCGCCCCGGAGGAAGCGATTCTGGCCACTAATACCTCCTCGATCTCGATCACGAAAATCGCGGGTGTAATACGCCGGCCTGGAAAAGTTATCGGTATGCACTTCTTTAATCCGGTTCCCCTGATGAAACTGGTTGAGGTGATTCGCGGGATTGCGACGACTGACGAGACTTATGGCAAGGTCGAATCGCTGTCCAGGGAACTCGGAAAAGTACCGGTCGAATGCAACGATTTCCCCGGATTTGTATCAAACAGAGTACTTATGCCTATGATCAACGAGGCGATATTCTGTCTCCATGAGGGCGTTGCGACCGAGGAATCTATTGACGAGATCATGAAACTCGGAATGAATCATCCGATGGGCCCCCTGACGCTTGCAGATTTTATAGGGCTGGACGTCTGCCTGGCGATCATGAATGTGCTTTACGAGGGTTTTGGAGATTCAAAGTATCGTCCGTGCCCTTTGCTAATTAAGTATGTTGACGCGGGGTGGCTCGGAAGAAAAAGTGGACGAGGTTTTTACGATTATTCATCTTAAGACGGAGAAATTATGAAGCGTGCATGTTTTTTGATATTTGTCTTGATTCTTAGTGCGGCGGCTTTTGGGCAAGTAAATGTTGCGCCTCTTGATATTAAAGAGCGCACCCTTGATAACGGTATGACCGTGGTTTCGGTGAGGGATACGTCGAACCCTGTCGTGACGATTCAGGTTTGGTACCGGGTTGGCGGGAAGGATGATCCGCAGGGCAAATCCGGTTTTGCACACATGTTTGAACACATGATGTTCAAATCGACAAAAAATATGCCGAGCGAGAAAATGGACCGTCTGACGGAAGACGTCGGCGGTTGGAACAACGCTTCGACAAGAGACGATCTCACCAACTACTACGAGGTAGTACCTTCCAATTATCTCGAAACGCTTTTGTGGGCCGAGTCGGAGAGGATGGTCAACCTCAGTGTGGACGCGAAAAACTTTAAATCTGAGCGGGATGTTGTAAAAGAAGAATACCGGCAGGGTGTTCTGGCAAACCCGTACGGACAGCTTTTCCAGTACTTGGACAGCCTCACTTACAAAGTGCACCCGTACAAACGCGGAGTTATCGGCAACCTTGAAGAATTGAGTGCAGCCACACTTGAGGACGCTTTCGCGTTTTACAGGGCATACTATCGACCTGACAACGCGTCGCTGATAGTTGTGGGAGACTTCGATCAGGCTAAGCTCGACGGCTGGGTAGACAAGTATTTTGGTCGTATTAAGAAACCGTCTGAACCTATAAAAAGGGTCGAGGTTGTCGAGCCCGATAAGACGGAGGTCACACGGTATACAAAGAAGCGGCCGAATGTACCACTTCCTGCACTCGGGATGACATATCTAGCGCCTCCGTCGAGCAGCCCGGACGTTCCGGCACTCGAGATTGCGGAAGCGATACTGTCTAACGGAGAAAGCTCAAGGCTTTACCAGGAAATCGTCTTCAAGAAGCAGCTGGCACAAGCCGTTAACCTCTTCACCGATATCAGAACTGACAAAGGGCTTCTCGCATTTTTCGCTGTTGCCGCGGGAGGTAAGAAACTTGAAGATATTGAGGCTGCGATCCTCGCTGAGGTCAAAAAACTCAAAGAGACGCCGCCGAGCCAAAAAGAGCTAGAAAAGGCCAAAAATTCTCTGATCACCGGAATCCTGAGAAGCAGGGAAAATGCCAACGGAAAGGCTGTAGCTATTGGGGAAGCGATTATCTACAAGGGCAAGGCATCTGCTGTAAATGAAGATGTGGCGAAATTGAATGCCGTAACTCCGGACGATGTTTCACGGGTCCTAAGTAAGTATTTCCGTGAGAATGGCCGCACAGTAATCTATTACGTGAATGGTACGCCGGATGACAACGACAAATCGACCGCGAAGAAAGGAGGCCGTCAATAATGAGCGCTCGTAGGGATTTTAGCATTGTATACACTTTCATAAAGGGACTGGCGATATCCGGTTCGCTGTTGGCGCTCACTGCGGTTTCAATAGGCCAGACACCTTCTGAAACACCTCCACCGCCCGGGGAACCTCCCGGATTGACCCTGCCTGACGTGAAGGAGAAGACTCTTCCCAACGGGCTCAAGGTTGTAGTCGTTCAACGCAGGAACGTACCGCTCGTAACAGCTTCGCTGCTGGTTCGCAGCGGGGCTTCGTCAGAGCAGCCTGCAAAGGCCGGCGTAGCCAGCATGACTGCGGACATGCTGCCAAAAGGAACTGCGTTTGCCACATCTACCCAGATCGCTCAGCAGATCGATTTTCTGGGAGCAAGCCTGGGAACCGGTGCGGGTTGGAATGGTTCATCTGCGACGGTAACGGTGATGACGGATAAACTTGGCAAAGCGTTGTCAATCATGTCGGAGTGTGTTGTCCGGCCGACATTTCCGGCAAAAGAAGTCGCGTTATACAAAAAGCAGGCGATGGACGGGTTCAAGGTGAGTATGAAGCAGCCGGGCTCGCTTTTGAGTTATGTTTCGGCTGTTTATTCCTTCATGGAACATCCGGCGTCAGGAACCGAGTCGACGGTGAGGCGAATAAGGAGATCGGACCTGGTTAAGTATCACAAAACGAATTACGTCCCCGGAAATGCCGTTCTCGTGTTCACCGGGGATATAAAACCTGAAACGGCTTTTGGTTACGCACGGCTTTTCTTTGGCGGCTGGAGCGGCGAAATGCCTCCCGCGAGGAAGTCTGGTGATGCCGTTGAGACACTATCCGAGCGGCCCCCTACCATCAACCGGATGCTTGTGATCAATCTACCTGATTCCGGGCAGGCAGCTGTCGGGTTTGCTAATGCCCTTACAACAGGTCGACTTGGAAGCAAGAGGGACTTTTTCTCAGCAACCGTTTTAAATTCAGTACTTGGCGGTGGATACTCGGCGCGGTTGAACCAGGAAATCCGGCTGAAACGCGGACTTAGCTACGGCGCGAGAAGCGGGTTTTCCTGGCGTCCGGGCAATTCGACCTTTCTCGCTTCAGCTCAAACGAAAAACGAATCGGCGGCCCAAGTGGCTGAACTGGTCAAGATCGAGATCGAAAAGCTTATCAACGAATCGATCGCAAACACCGAAATGGTCCCAAGAAAGGCCGTTGTAACCGGAAGTTTTGGTAGGAGCCTGCAAACGAATAGCGGATTGGCCAACCAGCTCAGGAATCTCTATGCGTTTGGGCTTGATGCTTCCGAACTCAATTCCTTTATGTCGAGTGTTCAGGAAATTTCGGCAAATGATATCAAGGGTTTTGCAGGAAATTACCTGTCAGGTGGGGATATGATTATCGTCGGTGATGCCTCAAAATTCATGGATGACCTCAAAAAGCGCTTTCCCGATCAGGAAGTTGAAGTTATTGATGCAGCGAAGCTGAAATTGAACAGGGCATCTCTCAAATAAGCAACCGGTAGTTTTTGATAGGGACGGCAGCGCGCGTGTGCTTCCGTCCTGTTTTGTTTAGTATTGGCTTTAACGGGAAATCAAACCGACGAGTAATCAATAGATGCACAAGAACTTACGATCATTCCTGGATTCGCTGCGAGCGGAAAAAGAAATTGTAGATATCGACGCAAAGGTGGATCCCTACCTGGAGATTGCCGAGATCCATCGAAGGGTTATCGAAGAGGGTGGTAAGGCCCTTATGTTTCGCAATGTCAAAGGGTCGGAGTTTCCTGTAGTTACAAATCTGTTTGGGACTATAAAACGTATTGAACTGGCATTCGGTAGGAAGCCGCAGGAGTTTGTTAAACGCGCCGTTCATATGGCGGAGGATTTACTTCCGCCCAAACTTGGAAAGCTCTGGGGCTACCGCGACATGGCGATAACGGGACTCAAGCTCGGCACCAAATCTGTTAGAAATGCTCCGGTCCTGGAAGTCCAGCAAAGCCCCCCTGAACTTACAGAGATACCTCTACTTCAACTTTGGCATAAGGACGGAGGTCATTTTGTGACCCTTCCCCTTGTGTACACCGAAAGCCCCGTGAGCGGAAAACACAATCTGGGGATGTATCGGATCCAAAGATACGACGATGAGACGACCGGTATCCATTGGCAGATCGGAAAGGGTGGAGGATTCCATTACTATGAGGCTGAGCAGAGGAACGAATCTCTGCCCATTAACGTCTTTATCGGGGGGCCTCCCTCGATGATTCTTGCTGCGATTGCGCCCCTTCCGGAGGATGTCCCGGAACTGATGCTTGCCTCACTTCTGGGTGACGGAAAGATCCCGTTGGCTGAGAACCCGGATAAGGCCGGGTTACGGGTCCTTGCGGAATCCGAGTTTGTTATTTCGGGGATCGTACCCCCAAAAGAGCGCAGGATGGAAGGTCCGTTTGGAGATCATTACGGATATTATTCGCTTGAGCACGACTATCCCGTTATCAGGGCGAAGGCTGTATACCATAGAAAAGACGCGATTTATCCTGCCACCGTCGTCGGAAAACCCCGCCAGGAAGACTTCTTTATTGGCGACTATCTGCAAGAACTTCTGTCGCCGCTTTTCCCATTAGTCATGCCAGCGGTGAGGGATCTATGGAGCTATGGCGAAACGGGGTTTCATTCCCTTGCGGCTGCAGTTGTCCGTGAGAGGTACGCGAGAGAGGCACTGTCCGCAGGGTTCAGGATCCTAGGTGAGGGCCAGTTATCCCTTACGAAGTTCCTGCTCCTGACGGATAAGCCGCAAGACCTTTCTGATTTCAAGAGTCTCTTTGAACACATCCTTGCACGAGTCGACTGGAGGAGTGACTTCTTTGTATTTGACCGGACTTCATTCGATACTCTCGATTACGCCAGTGGGAAGATCAATCATGGAAGCAAGGCGATGCTGGTTGGCGTTGGCGATGCTAAAAGGGAACTCAAACGCGAGTTCAGCGGCTCTCTACCGGAGGGTATCGGGAAAGCAAAACCTTTCTGCGGAGGCTGCCTGGTCCTGGAGGCATCGAGCTATGACGACGATCAGGAAATTGGTCGACGCGTTGCTGAATGCGGAGAATTCGATGAGTGGCAGGTTGTAGTTCTGCATGATTCGATTGAATACTGCGAGTCCACGGAAAAATTCCTCTGGGCGACGTGGACAAGGTTTAACCCTTCGACGGATATCTTCGCCAAATCTCAAAAAGTTACAAATAATCATATCTCCTACGATTCACCAATTGTCATAGACGCACGGATGAAATCCTGGTACCCGGATGAAGTTGAGGTGCGAAGTGACATTTCGGATTTGGTGGACAAGAGGTGGAATGAATACTTCGGTAAATGATGACACCAATTTTAGACGGCGTGTGGTCTTTGGGTTTCTTGGATTGGTACTGACCGCGGCTTTGTGCTTAATCTATGGCTTTTTTGTCGAGCCCAACAGACTCGTATTGAATAGTGTCAGCATCGATCCTGCCGGATTGGAAAAGGGCCTGGACGGATTAAGGATCGTGGCGATTTCGGATCTCCACGGCGGTTCGAACTTTATCGATGAGGCGAAGCTTCGGGATATAACAAAACGGGTAAACGAACAAAACCCGGACTTGATAGTGATCCTGGGCGATTTTGTGTCCCAGGCGCGATCGGGAAGACCGGTCCGACGCCGGCCACTTAAAATGTCGATGCAAACGATTGCGGATTCGATTAAGGGCCTCAGGGCGAAATATGGAGTATTTGCCGTAGAGGGGAATCACGACTACTGGTTCAACTCGAAAATCGTCTTTAAGGAACTCGAACGAGTCGGTATTCGGGTCCTCCACGATCAGTTGACCGAAGTTGATGTAAACGGTACGCGCCTTACTCTTCTTGGTCTTCGCGATCATATGTCGGTAAGGAGCGGAAAAAACTACAATACGACCATTAAGGAAGTCGTGAGTGATGTGGACAGCGACCTGATAGTGCTGACGCACAGTCCGGATTTCATTCCATATTTGACGGGACCTAACAGTATTTCAGACAAAACAAGGCTGTTTATCGCAGGACATACGCACGGCGGACAGGTATGGCTTCCTTTAATCGGAAGTCCGATGATTCCCTCCAATTACGGGCAGACTTTTGCTGCCGGGCACCTTGAATACAACAACACGGACGTTTTTGTAACGACAGGAATCGGAACAAGCATCATGCCGGTGCGCTTTCTCGTTCCGCCGGAGATTGCCGTGATTACGCTTGGTTCCGGTTAGGGAGCCGGTTTGAGTAAATCGTCTAACGAACCCTGGGTTCCGTCGTTAGGCGCAGGTGTCAGGCCAAGCACTTTGCAGAGCAGATTATATACCTCGATATTCCGAAACGGTTCAGAGACATATCCCTTCTTAAACGCGGGGCCATGCGCAACAAAAAGCGCTCGCATTGATTCCACCTCATTGTCATAGCCATGAGAGCCGCCGGACGAGCCCGGAGGCAAGCGATCGTAATCGCGTTTCAATCGATCCTGTGTCCGCAAAACCCAACCTTCTTTTGGCAAAACGAGAATCGGCGCGATGCTCTTGTGTTTTGAGTAATGATATCTTTCAGGCAGCTCGTCCCGCTTGTAAACCTGTGCCGTGGCGGGCAGTTTTGAGGCGATTGAACTATAAATCGCATCCGTCTTGCCTTCTTTCGGGAATATCTGGACCAATTCGCCCACCCAGAAAATGTGACGTGCATCACTCGTATCGAAAAGCGTGTCCAAGACTATTCGATTCTCCCGACGCACTTTCGCCATACCATGATCCGATACGATAACAACATTTACCTTGTCCCGGATTCCTCGCTTTTGTAGCCCCTTGTACAAGTATCGAATCTCTTTGTCGACCGACCTTACTGCCTTCCCGGTTTCGCCGGAAAGCGGGGAGGTCCAATGACCGGCATCGTCGACATCGCTAAAATACAGCGTCATGAATGTCGGGCGTTCCTCGGCCGGACGGTCGAACCAAGATAGCAGGGTCTTCACACGTGTTCTGTTCGGAATCGATCCATCATAATTTCTCCAGACCGTAGGTAATACACCCTTAATCTCAGTTTCCGTACCGGGGAAGAAAAATGCTCCGGCTTTTTGTCCCGCTTTTTCAGCCGTCACCCAGATCGGCTCCCCGCCCCACCATTTCGGATTCTGAACTTCTTCCCGCTTGCTCAACTTGAATATCGAACCGGAACCCGGGTCATAGATATTGTTCGCAATAATCCCGTGATTCTCAGGATACAGTCCTGTCGCGATCGTGTAGTGGTTGGGAAAGGTCTTGGTTGGAAACGAAGGCGTCATCCATTTTGCCCGAACGCCGTTCGCGGCGAGTTTCCTCAGAAATTTCGGATTATGACGTTCAAGGTAATCGAACCGAAATCCATCGAGAGCAATGAGAATCAACGTGGGCCGCAAATCGTCTATTCGCTTTTGCGGAACCGCGCTGGTACTTGCTAAAAGAACTAAGAGAATGAGTAGGATGACCTTATACCGGAATTGCATAAGCGTATTCTATCCGTATTTGCGCAATAACTCACGAATGGGCGAGTCCGCCTCGACTTCCGTCTCGTCCTCGATTTTTTCCCACGCGGAAGAGGGAACGATACAAAAGCCACGATTCTCGTTGTCGACACGGGGCGGTGGATTTCCGTCGATGCATTTGAGATTCGTTAGCCTAAAGGTCCCTCCTTGAAACGGCAATGCCTGAATCAGGAAATTCGAGTTGTAGATCTCAACTCCGAACAGGAGATTCATCACGATCCCGTCGTATTCCAGTGACATGTCGCCTATCTGGCCGCAGGGAAGGAAGATGAAGCTGACTCGGTTCTTCTTCTTTATTTCATGAAAACGGTTCTTGCCGTTGATCTCGTAATATATTCCCGTCCGTCCATCTGCATGGTCTGTGATTTCTCGCGGGGCACCATCAATACTCAGGATCCTGAGTTTTTTGAAGCGCTTCTCGGTCAGTTCCTTACCGTTGGGCCGACGCACGCGGTATTCTGTCGCGCCGATACAGTATTGACTAAGCGCATGATCGGAAAAGGAGATAAGGAATAGAAACCCAATGAAAAGGAAAAGAATTTTCGAACTGTACATATCTTCGTCCTCAATAACTCGAATCGTTATTGTTGTGAACGAAATGGAATGGATTAGCTTGCGGGGGAAGTTGGCTCGGTAAACTTGAAACCTGAAACCGATGAGTCATGAGGATCCGCAAAGAAACTGAATGTACACTTGCCGGCCTCGACTTCAACTGCGAGGTTTTGATCGAAGCCTTCGGGAGGCTCACCGCAAATGCCTCTTACAAATACGCTCACAGTATCGTCTATTTTGAATGGGATGAGCTGAATGCTGTATTCCATTGACGAAGCCAACCGTTCCTGACCCGCGTCTTTAAGAGCAGTCTTGGCGGCCGCTGCCACTTTTGCTGCATTCTCGTAATTGATCGACGCTCTCTTTGCATCGGCGCCGATGAAGGCTTTTTGTCTGCGAGAATTAAAACGCAGGATTACCGTATTCTCCCGCAGGGTCTTGAGTTCGGACCTTTTATTCTTAACCAGCTCAAAAAACGCCCTGGCTGCATTTGCATACCTTCGACCGTGTTCAGTGGTCATCGGGGAGTTGTCACCACTGGAAACGCTATGCGATTCGCCCGGTATTCGAACGGACAGAGACTCGCTCCCGGCATCGTAAGTGATCTCCGACGGTTCGTAGTTCTCTATCAGATCAAATTTATTTTCCCTGAAAATTTTATAGAGTGAAGCCTGTTGCTTCGTCGAAACTGCTGTGTACTGAAAAGCGGGATACTTATTGTCGGGCTTCTTATCTTCTATGGATAATTCGTCATCCCGTATGGTGATCCTGCGCCAGGCGGGCAGCATGCCTCCGTTGCTGTGGTAGGTAAATACAACATTGTCCGGCATCTGTTCGGGAAGGGAAGAACTCCTCGCAAAATCCAGGGAACATGCCATGGCAGCTAAGACTCCTGCCAGGAGTGCGGCAAATGCATGTTTTCCAGCAAAAGGCTTCAAGGTCTTAATCTATAAAGCATCCTTGGGAAGGGAATGGTTTCCCGAACGTGTTCGATCCCGCACATCCATGAAACGCATCTTTCAATGCCCATGCCGAAACCCGAATGCGGCACGGTTCCGAATCTTCGAAGATCCAAATACCATTCGAATGCTTCCCGCGGAAGATCGTGCTCTTCCAGTTGCTTCTCGAGGAACTCCAGATCGGAAGCGCGCTCACCTCCGCCGATTATCTCTCCATAGCCGTCCGAAGCCAGCAGATCGATACCCAGCGCCAACTCAGGCCTCTCCGCGTCCCGTTCGAAATAGAAGCCCTTTATCGCGGCAGGAAAACGGTGTACGAACACGGGCTGACCAAACTGGGAAGACAGGTAAGTCTCATCGGGAGCACCAAAATCGCCGCCCCACTCAAACTTGTTCTCCAGCTCTCCTTTTTCATAACCGGCCTGAAGCAGTTCAACCGCCTCATCATAATGTAGTCTCGGAAAGGGAGCTTTGATCGCTTCGAGTTTTGATATGTCTCTTTCAAGAGTTTCGAGCTCAGGGCGTCTTTCTTCCAGCACTCTTTTTACAATTGCCAGAATCAGTCCTTCACCGAGGTCCATCATGTCCTCGAGCTTCGCGTACGCGACTTCCGGTTCCACCATCCAGAATTCTGTCAGGTGTCGGCGGGTTTTGGATTTCTCAGCGCGGAAGGTCGGACCGAATGCGTAACTTTTCCCGAACGCAGCCGCAGTCGCTTCATTATAGAGCTGACCGCTTTGTGTCAGGTAAGCGGTGTCGTCCCCGAAGTAGTCCACCTCGAAGAGCGTCGTAGTGCCTTCACAAGCAGCTGGTGTAAAGATCGGTGTATCCGCGAGAATAAAGCCGTCATCATCAAAATAGTCCCGCGTCGCCTTGATCACGGTGTGCCTAATTCTAAGAACGGCATGCTGTTTCTTGGAACGGATCCAAAGGTGGCGGTGATCCATCAGGAACTCCGTACCGTGTTCTTTGGGCGTGATCGGGTAGTCGGTTGCGTTTTGGACGACCTCAAGGTCGGTGACATCGAGCTCGACACCTATGGGGGATCTTTCGTCCTCTTTTACTGTACCGGTCACGATAATTGAAGACTCCTGCCCAAGCCCTTTGGCAGCTTCAAAGAGATCCTCAGAAACATTCCCTTTGAAAACGACACATTGGACAATGCCGGTGCCGTCCCGGAGCTGCAGGAATACGAGCTTTCCGCTGCCCCGTGAATTATAGAGCCATCCTTTTAAGGTTACTTCTTCTCCGACGTGTTCTTTGAGATCTTCTATATATGTTTGACTCATTAATACTGTAAATCGTCTATTTTCTTTTAGTTAAACTGAATCTGCCCGACGTTTGCGCGGCTGTCTCGCAAGGTGTTCGTCTACTCGTGCAATTCATTCTCCACCATTGCGCGGATGTTTTCAAAGCGGCCAAGTTTCCGGCACGAATTCGCTACGGCTTCGAACATAGGTTTCATGTAACGGACGTAAGAATCCTTGCCATGGTTCGCAGCCTGGTTTGAAAAAGTCCCGATTGCTTTCAGGCAACGCTGTACGGTTACGAGATCGAACTGGAGATCGATATCATTTATTGCGTTTCCACCATTCACCGCAAGATGACTCTTTAACAGATCTTTTTTCGCATTTAGAAACTCCTCTGACGGCGGGGCATCAATCCGATCCAGGAGAAGGGAAACGAGATCATATGTCGCCGGACCAATTCGGGCATCCTGATGGTCGATAATCTTTAAGGAGTTGCCGGAAATCATCAGGTTTGCGGCGTGAAAATCCCGGTGCGTCAAAACTGACGAGTATGCTTCGATTTCTTTTGAAAGTTCTTCGAATTCATTTAAGACCGACTCACCCGGTAGCGCCTGCTGTTTGAATGAACCAAAATAATGGGTCCTAAAAAAATCCAGTTCCCAGGAAAGTTTTTCGAGATCAAATTTCAATTTTCCGGCAATCGACCCGGATTCGTATGCCCGTGCCGTCCCCGCCTGGATCTCTGCAATCAGACGGATTGCCTCGTCAATGTACGCATCGGTATTGTCATTATTCAGCTCTTTTCGGAGTATGCGATCACCAAAATCTTCGTGAATGACGAGACCGGATTCTCCAATTACGGCATAGAGCCGTGCTACAGGAAGACCGCAAGCAAGAAACAGGTTTGTGACATCTACCTGGGGAAGATTCTCGTCGATGGGTTCAGAATATGCGCAGGCAATCGCCGTCGCTTGGTTCCACGGAATTCGAAAAAACTCTCGGGTGGAGGCGTCAGGCGTTAGCCTTTCGATTTCGGGAGTGGGAGCATCCTTTGCAAGTAATTGTTTGAGCCGCTCGATTGCAGGGATTTCAAAAGACATCAGTTTGTGAGCCTAACCACGTAGTTGTCACCTTCGAATTCTCCTTTGCGAGCCTTCGCGGGTATCTCATTGCAATGACTCAGCATCTCGCCTGTGACAACTACTACGTCTTCATAAGTCTTGCCTTCTTCAATATTTACGCCATCACCGATCACCGATCTGGAGATATGGACATTCGCGCCAATCGTTACATCGTCCCAGATGACAGATTCGGAAATCACCGCTGACGAATCAATCTGGTTGTTTTTACCCAGAATAAATCGTCCAGGATTACCGTTCAGCATCTCAAGGCTGATATCCAGATAGCGTTGGATCGTAGACATCTCATACCAACGTCCCTCTGTTATGTGCGCCGCAATAACCTCGCCCTGCTTGATCGCCGGATTATAAAAGGTTGGTACGATATCGGAGTAAACCCCGCGTGGAATATAGTCAAAGACACGTGGCTCAAAAATGTGGATCCCCGTAAACATGTAGGGAATTTCGCCGATGGAATCGGGATCTGCAAAATCACCAAATCCCGTCACACGCCCCTCTCTAACATAGACGTCGGTAAAGTGTTCGCGCTCAGTGTTTTCCTTGAGTACCATCGTCGCAATGGCACCTGTCCTTCGGTGGGTCTCAAGTGCTGCGTTTATGTCGATATCTGTAACTATCTTGCCGTTAATGACAAGAAAGGTGTCAGATTCCAGATGCTCGCGCGCATTATCCAGTGCCCCGGCAGTTCCCAGTATTTTGGGTTCCTCATAGGAATAATGAATCCGCGTCCCGAACTGTGAGCCATCGCCAAGGGCTGCCTTTACAGATTCGGGTTGGTGATGAAGATTCACGACGACATCATCGAAACCGAATTTTGAAATGTACTCGGCAACATATCCGACAAGGGGTTTACCAAAAAAAGGGATTGCGGGTTTTGTGCGGTCAATTGTTAGAGGGAACAGCCGCGTACCAAAGCCGGCGGCCAGGATCATTGCTTTCATCTCGTAGTATGAAGGAGAGCCATTAAATCAATATTAGTCAATAAAATACCCTACAAAGTTAACGGCTTTAGGTCGTAAATGCAAACGCCTGAACCCCTCATTCTGCGCCTCAATACCGGGGTCGAAAAACAAAAAAAGCCGGGGCATAATGCCCCGGCCTCTATAGTTATTCGGCTTACCTGCTCCTAGTGTACTTGCCAGTTAGCGTTTGGATAATCGCCAGACTGTCCCCACTCAAAGGCGGAAACCATACCGTCGCTTGATCTGAGAACATAATGGAAATTATTATCCGGATCGCCCGCGTCCGCACGGAAAACAGCAATATCTGTCGAGCCATCGCCGTCGTAGTCGCCGGGAACCAGGAAGTCAGTTCCAAGACCGAATGGGATGCCGAACTGCGTACCGCCATCTCTTTCGAGGATGTACCACGTGCGCTGCCCACCCTGGTTTCTGCCAATCGCGATATCGTCCATTCCATCGCCGTCATAGTCACCAGGAATGATTAAGTCCGTATTGAGACCCCAGTTGAT
>JABDKD010000159.1 GCA_013003215.1 Pyrinomonadaceae bacterium | reverse complement strand
ATTCGATCTTCCATATTCATCTCCCCAGGTATTCCATTACCTCGTCGCACCATTTCAAGCGTCCCTCGATAGCGAGGATTCCGTGCCGAAGCGTGAGCATGAACACGCCGCATTGTTTCGCCCGCTTCTTCCTGTTTAGAGGTTCAGGCTGCCCTTCAAATATCTGTCGCACTTCCTCAGGATACGCATCATTCGCAATCGCCTCCCGAAGAATCTTCTCGGAGTCCATGTATTCATCGAGAACCGCTTTCTGTTGCTGACGATATGCCCTTATGATTTTTCGGCTTGTAGCGACCGGAAGTTTACCGCTGAGAAAAAACTTCAGCTGCAGCTCATTCCGGACACTGGGAGGAGAAGAAGGTAAAGAGATCCAGTCGCGAAACTTGTCTTCACCCTTTTTTGTAATGCTATAGATGTTTCGCTTCCGCTTACCGCTGGAGGAATCTACCTTCTTTTTTGCATACCCGTCTTCAACCAGGCGATTGAGGGTCGGATAGATCTGTCCATAGTTTTCATTCCAGAAATGAGAGAGTCCGATGTCGACGAGTTTCTTGATGTCATACCCGGACATGGGTTTCCAGCTTAGAAGGCCAAGTAACGCGAGGTTCGTCTTTTGTTTCGTAGACATATCAACATGATATATCACTTTGATATATTGTCAATATTTTCCTTTTCCCTTTCCGTACACAGGCTAAAGGAATAATTCCCACTGTTTTTGGTGATAAATAGACTATCCGTCATAGCACGGGTTTAATAAACGATTGCTGACAAGATCATAAGAGGTACTTATTTTTGGCAACATAGCCCATGTGTTTGTTCTTTGCACATCGTTTATTCCGACAAAGAGCAAGGCACCCAGAGAAGGTGTCGACAGTTTTCACCTGGCGAAAAAGAACGGCGACTGGCAGATTGTTTCAATCCTGAACGAGATCAGGACCAAGTCACGGCCGAAACCGAAGGTTCTGCAGTAGGGGAGGCAGAGTGCTGAGTGCTGAGTGCTGACCATTCCGAATTCAACGTTCAAGGTCAAGAATCCGGAACTCCCCTACCGTCCCGTAGGGAAAGGAGGTCTGCTAGCCGTGGCCTTCAGGCCTCGGGATACGAATCATTAGATGTTTTCGTCGCGTCAGCGACGACTGAAACAACATCCGCCCGCTGACACAGGCGGAGATGACACCCTTCGGCTCACGCCGACGGTACTGATTTTAGAATCCGGTTTCCTCTACCGTTCCGTGCGGACAAAAAGGAAGTTCAAGTATAAAAGTTGAAGAGAAACCGGATACCTTAAAAGTGCTTAATGCGCGACGAAAAGTTCGCTTCGCCGTCTCGCGTAAGCAAATCGGAACCCGGGGTTCGCCCGCAACCCGTGTTTTAGCCCTGAAGGGCTGCGAGTTGCGCTGCGGTTAAACCCCGGCCCACGGAATCGAAACAATCAAATCGCATTCGTCGCGTCGAATGAAGAGAATTCAAAACTAGATAGCCGCTGCTACTGCTTAACCTCCATTTTCGTAGCATGGGCAGACATCATCAGCCATTTGCCGTTCTCCCTTACGTAGTTACGCGAGATTCGGTATCTTCCACCCATGTCAGTTCCATCGGGTGCTTTGCCCTCGACCATGTATGTAACAACGACAGTACCCATATCGCCGTTCACATTTGCGCCTATGTCTTCGATCTTGATTTTCTCAAACTTCGGGGCGTCTTTTACGCCCTTGATCATTTCGGATTTTCCGGAGATCTTCCCGTTCTGATCTACCGACACCGCCTGATCATGAGTCCTTGCCTTAAACCATTCCAGATCTTTCTTCTTGAACGCCTCTAAACCGCCATATGTCATATAGATGAGGTTTCCCTCATCATCCATCGGGTGGTTTACACTGGCGACTACGGACCACTTTCCGCCCGCATTTTCAAACACGTGGACGGAGCGTGAGTAAAACACTTCGCCTTTCCCGCCTTCAATATCGTGAAACTCGTTTCTATGTGTCATCACAGCGGTGTTTACAGAACACTTGATGATGTAATGATCGCTGATCAAGACATTGTTGTCGGGTTCCGGCGCCGGCTGGTCCATTATCGCCATCGCGGCCTTTTTGTCGGTTGAGCCCGAAAGACTAAACGCCGAGTAGTGCGAAGAAAGCATCCCGTCGAGCGCAGCACGGTTGCGCGTTTGATTGGCATTTCCCCAATCCTTGTCCATCTTCTTAAGTGCCGCTTTCTGCGAATCGGTACATTTGGCCGAAACTGAAACTACGGCAAACACCGTGATCAAAGACACGGTCAGTATTTTGCAAATTGTATTCATTGTTGGCTCCCTGTGAGAGTGTGTAACTTCACCAAGAACCGGAGACAGCTAAACTTCAGGTGCCTGGGGCCCCTTTCCGTTCAACAAGCATTTTTGTTGGATGGAATCTGTTCAGAACGTAGCACCAACTAGGGTTTGGGGTCAATATTTTTGCTTCTAGAAAAACCCCTTTTGCTCACCCCGCTTTCTCGCCATTTCGCTCTCTCGCTTTCTCGCTCTCGCGCAAACCTTCCCTCCCAACACGTTCCCAAAAAATCTTGTATGGAGGAATTGAAATAGGCTAAACTCTATTTACAATTTAAACGGCTTACGCCATTTTTTAAGATTGGTACTGAAGTTCCCCGTTCAGACATCAGGAATCTACAAAAACTGACATCTTTGCAAGGGATCTTGTACCCGCACAACTGGAAAAAGTTCCGTGGTTGAAGTGTCCAAAAGATCCGGGGACATAACCGCGTTCCTTCAGGCTTGGAATGAAGGAGATTCGGCGGCTGAGGAGGAGCTTATGTGTAAGGTCCTTCCAGAGTTGAAACGTCTTGCCCACAGATACCTCAAGAAAGAACGTAAGAATCATACTTTTCAGACATCAGACCTTGTAAACGAGACCTATCTCCGTTTCGTACCGCAAAACAACCGAAGTTTTCAGAATCGGTCCCATTTTTTTGCGATCGCGTCCATCATGATGAGACGGATTCTCGTCAGCTATGCGCAGAAGAACGCTCGCTTAAAAAGGGGAGGACCGCAAAAGGATCTTCAGCTTGATGAGACGATTCAGATTGCGGGATCAGAAGTCGACCCCAATGTGCTTGCGGTCCATGAAGCTCTTGATGACCTCGCCTTGTTGGACAAGCGACAGGCGAAGGTAGTTGAGCTCAGGTTCTTTGCCGGCGCTTCAATCGCTGAAGCTGCCCATGTGCTTGGGGTTTCGGTCGCAACGATTAAGAGAGACTGGCAGATGGCCCGCGCTTGGTTGAGCTCCAGGATTTCCCGGGAAAAAGACGGTGAATGAAAAGCAATACAAGGATCTAAAGGAAACATTCCCCTACGTCGAAAAACTTTCGGCCAAGGCCCGCCACGCGTATTTCGAACGCCTGTATCCGGACGATCCCACTCTTCGAAAGGAAGCGGCGGCATTGTTTGAAACTCATGAGAACGAGATGGCCTCCAGAGCCTTTCGGGATCTTTCCTCATCACAAGGCGTTTCGAACCAAAAAGAAGACACCGATTTTGTCGATATCGACTTCGATGGGTTTAGGAAGTATAAGTTTGGCCCAGAAGACCTGCTTGGCAGGGGTGGTATGGGCGTTGTCTTCAAAGCCCTCGACATCGACCTCGACCGATACGTCGCAATCAAACTTCTTCCCACGAACCTTGCGGACGATCCTGAGCGTAAGAAAAGATTCGAAGTGGAAGCGAGGACCCTTGTAAATCTTAGCCACCCATACATACTTAAGGTCTTTGACTTTGGCCAGGCCGAAGACGGCTCTTTTTACATGGTTTCGGAACTTGTGGAAGGACGGCCGCTAAACGAATTCATCAAGACGGGTGGAACGAACCTGAAGGAAAAGTTATACATCGCGCGGTATGTTGGCGAAGCGATATCCGCGGGACACAAACAGGGAGTGATCCACCGCGACATCAAACCTAACAACATACTCCTTAGGAAAGACGGGTACCCGGTGGTGCTTGATTTTGGCCTTGCAAAGCTGCTCGAAAACCATGACTTCAGAAATATTCCGGATTCCCGAGTAGTTACCAGCCCTCTTGTAGTTACCGATAGGAGAATGATCGTTGGGACCCCCGCATATATGTCCCCCGAGCAAGCTTCCCAAAGGAAGCTTGACGAAAGAACCGACATCTTTAGTTTTGGCATTCTTCTTTATGAGCTTTTTACGGGCAAACACCCTTTTACGGGCTTGACGGACTTTGAGATAAACGCCGCAATCCAGAAAGATGAACCGCTTCCAATTGAGAACGATCATATTCCCGATGACCTTCAAGCAGTAATTAAAAAGGCGATTAGAAAGGATCTGTCGAAAAGATATCAATCGATGGAACATCTGCTCGAAGACCTCAGATCCATTGGTGAAACGGAGGATACGTTGAGGTTGTTCATGCCGGAGAGTGACGAGGATCCCCGCATTCCAGATACGGATCCACAGGCTGACGGGCCAACAGCCGAAGACGCCACCGTCCAAACCGAAAGGGGCTCGCTGTGGAAGACGGTAACCGCAAAGAATGTCGTCCGAAAATTGAGGGCGCACACCTGGCTTATGGTTTTGGTGCTTGCTGCCGTGACATCAATCGTGGCGGGGGCCTATTACCTTACTTCCCGGACCTTTGAACCAACGCCGGCAGCCCTCGCCTGGTACGAAAAAGGCCGCGAGGCGTTTAAGCACGGCGATTTTTTGTCGGCGAAGACGAATTTTGAGAAGGCGGTTGAGACTGATAGGAATTACGCGCTGGCACAGATGTCTCTGGCTGAAACCCTGAACGAGACGGGTGATTTCGAGGGGGCAAAATCGGCTCGTCAGGTTGCTATTGATAAGAATCAACAGGCAGAGCTGCCGCTTGATCAGGGAGATTCGGTTAGATTCGAAGCGATTAGCAAGACCATCCAACGAGATTTTCCCGGTGCGTTGCGGGCTTACGAAACGATGGCTGGGAATGCTATCGGACCGGATAAAGCTGAGGCACAACTGCATCTTGGAAGAGCGTATGAATCAGAGTTCTTGCTCGATGACGCATTGCGAAGTTACAAGACCGCCATTTCGATCGACAAAGAAATGCCATATCCTCCGCTCTTGCTGGCCGACATATATGCGCGTCGGATGGAAACAAAGACTGCACTTCAGAATTATGACGCGTCGGCGGATCTCTATCGCAAAAGGCAAAACCTTCAGGGCGAGATCGAAGCAATCTTCAGGCGCGGACTCCTTTACCAAAAACTCGGAAGGGAGAAAGACGCCATCGAGGATTTACAAGAGGCAAATCAAAAAGCCCTCAAAGCCGGCCTTTCCTTTCAGACCGGTAGAACGTTTTATCTTCTTGCGCGAATCGCACGCGGATCCAGGCAACTTGACGATGCGCTTCGATACCTTGACG
>JABDKD010000153.1 GCA_013003215.1 Pyrinomonadaceae bacterium | reverse complement strand
CAGCAGGGTTCTTAAGAAAGATGATTTAAGCTCAATCAAGGACGGGACGGGAAGGAGCTTTGACGAAACAAAGAAAAAGCTTCAGCAGATTCAGTTCGACAAGTTACCGGTAAATAGATTTGATGATCTTAATGAACCCAAGCATTTTGACGCACTTCCGATTTCGAATGACGATGCGTTGATGAGCGCAATCGAACAGACTCATTGCGAAGACGAGGAAGATCCGGAAATTCGGGAGGTTTCAATCAGGATCCTTGCGAGATTCCGAACAAGGAATTCAATCGAAGCATTGGAGCAGGTTGCGAAATATGACGTCTCGTCGTCTTTGCGTTCCAAGGCAGTTGCGATCCTCGCCGAATTCGATCATGAATCAGTCTTTGAAACTATACTTCTTTGCGGGGCCGACCCTACAAGGGAGGTAAGAGCCGCCGCGGCAAGAGCGCTATTTCAGCTTTCTTTTGACCGTGCGGACGCGTGGGCGCGAATCGCGAATTGCGGTGACGAATTCAGAATGGTGCAGGCCGCTCGTGCCGCGATAGAAAGTGATCTGGTCGAACGTTCAATCGAAAGGCTTATACACGAGGATCTCAATCATTCATACGAGGCATTCGCATTGATCGCGCTGCTAATACGTGCGGGCGAAACGATGGAGATATTTCAAATACTCGAGAGCCATGCAGACCAGTTTGTAAAACTCGCGCTTTTGAGGGTGTTCAAAGTGATTCAGGATGAAAGAACTATTCCGATGCTCTATTCCTACATGGAAAGAAATACCCTTCCGGAGTTACTTGGAAAAGCGGTTAACGACTGCATCAAATCTGCCGACTTGGTTCCGGCATAAAACAATATTTCATGTTTGAAATGCATGCGGCCGGAGGGTAAAATTCTCTCCGGCTTTATGCGTTTTAAATTGGTATCAGAACATAGCCCTACGGGAGATCAGCCTCAGGCAATCGAACAGCTTGAAAGCGGTCTTAATTCAGACGAGAAACACCACGTACTACTTGGTATTACCGGTAGCGGAAAGACCTTCACAATTGCGAACTTGATCGATCGCGTTAACCGGCCTACGCTTGTAATTGCTCATAACAAGACACTTGCAGCACAGCTCTACCAGGAGTTCAAGGGTTTTTTTCCTGAGAACTCGGTAGAGTATTTCGTTTCCTATTACGACTATTACCAGCCTGAGGCCTATGTCCCCGCCGCGGATCTCTATATTGAAAAAGAAGCGACCATCAACGAGGAAATCGACCGTCTAAGGCTTTCGGCCACACGCGCATTGTTCGAGCGTAGGGATGTGATAGTAGTCGCATCAGTTTCCTGTATTTACGGTTTGGGCGATCCCGATGCGTATTACGGAATGGTTGCTTTCGTGGAAAAGGGCATGGAATTGTCCCGCGATGATCTGTTGAAAAGGCTCGTCGAGCTCCAGTATGAGAGGTCTGAGATCGTATTCGACCGCGGTAATTTTCGTGTTCGGGGCGATATTGTCGAGATCTATCCAAGCTACCAGGATGAAGCGTACCGAATAGAATTCTGGGGTGATGAGATCGAAGGCGTATACACAATCGACCCATTGCTTGGGGAAGTACTGAGCGAGCTTGATTCCAGATTGCCGATTTATCCGAAGTCTCACTATGTGATGTCCCGTCCCACGATCAATCGCGCGATCAAGACGATAAAGGAAGAACTTGTCTGGTGGGAAGAGCAGTTGATCGAGGAAGGAAAGCTGGTTGAGGCCCAAAGACTGCATCAGAGGACGATGTATGACCTCGAAATGATCAAGGAAATGGGTTTTTGTCACGGAATCGAGAACTATTCTCGGCACCTAACCGGCAAGAAGCCTGGAGAAGCGCCTCCGACCCTTCTTCACTATTTACCTGATGATGCGATGATCGTGATCGATGAGTCGCACCAGACCGTGCCTCAGCTCGGGGCTATGTACAAGGGAGATCAGTCCAGGAAAGGGACCCTCGTTGAGTACGGCTTCAGGCTTCCTTCGGCCAAGGATAACCGTCCCCTAAATTTTGATGAGTTTACGTCGATGATCGACCAGACGATCTATGTCTCTGCAACCCCCGGGGATTACGAACTCGAGAAAAGCGGGGGTGAGATAACAGAACAAATCATTCGGCCCACCGGGCTTTTGGATCCACGAATCGAGGTGCGGCCCGTAAAAGGGCAGATTGATGACCTGCTTGAAGAATGCAGGCTGAGGGCCGAGCGTAATGAACGTGTATTGGTCACAACACTTACAAAGCGCATGGCCGAGAATCTTTCTGAGTACTTCTCCGAAGTAGGGGTACGCGTTACGTACCTCCATTCCGATATTCATACTTTGGAGAGGATCAAGATCCTGCGCGATTTGCGTCGCGGTGAATTCGATGTGCTTGTGGGGATTAACCTTCTGAGAGAAGGACTGGACCTGCCCGAGGTCTCACTTGTGGCGATTTTGGATGCTGACAAGGAAGGGTTTCTCCGGTCCGAGAAAAGTCTGATCCAGACGATCGGCCGCGCGGCCCGAAACGCGGAGGGGCTCGCTATTCTCTATGCCGACCGTATTACAAAGTCAATGAAGGTCGCGATCGACGAAACGAAGCGGAGGCGTTCGATTCAAGAGGACTACAATACAGAACACGGAATTGAACCCACGACGATCGTGAAACCGGTAGACGCAACACTTGTGACGGCTTACGAGGCAGACTATTTTAAGATCCCGCTCGAGCTAGAGAAATACGAGGAGTATTCACCTAAGCAGCTGCGCGAAATGGTCGCCAATTTAGAAATTGAGATGCGCGAAGCTGCTAAAGACCGGAAATTTGAACACGCAGCGGAACTTCGAGACAAGATAAAATATCTGCGGGAAAGGCAGATTGAGTTGGGATAGCGAGAAGGAGAGAAGGAGAGAAGGAGCGAAGGCGGGAAGGATTGAAGAAGTGAAGGAGAGAAGGCGGGAAGGATTGAAGGAGTGAAAGAGAGAAGGAGTGTTTTAGCGGGAAATCGCGCAATTGACAAAGCAAGCTTTCACGGTATCTTTAAATTCACGGCTCACGGCTCACGGCTCACGATTTTGATGCAGACAAAGACAGAAAAAGACCAGTTCGAAGACTACCTGCACGACGCCAGCAACATGCACGGTGGAACTGCGGAACAGCTATTTGTTCCCGAGAATGAAGCTGAGGTTTCTGAGGTCATGGGAAAGGCTTTCGATCGTTCTGTCGCTGTAACCGTAAGCGGAGCAAGGACAGGAACGGTGGGCGGTGCGGTGCCCTTCGGCGGTTGGATTCTTTCATTGGAAAAACTCA
Organism: Pyrinomonadaceae bacterium; assembly: GCA_013003215.1. Lineage (GTDB taxonomy): Bacteria > Acidobacteriota > Blastocatellia > Pyrinomonadales > Pyrinomonadaceae > Aridibacter. The sequence goes on along the minus strand of JABDKD010000153.1, from coordinate 15,392 downwards.
CCAAGCTGCAGATAGATGTCGATTCGATGACTGCTACAGTTGGCGCAGGTGTCCTGCTCACAGACCTGCAGAAAGAGGTTGATGCGAAAGGGCTCTTTTATCCTCCCGATCCAACCGAATGGAGTTGCCAGATCGGGGGAAACGTTGCGACTGATGCCTCCGGTGCCAGAAGTTTCAAATATGGTTCGACGCGGGATTACGTAAAAGCATTGAAAGTGGTACTCGCTGATGGTGATACCGTCGCTTTAAGACGTGGAAAGGCATTCGCATCCGACGGATCGCTGACGCTCTTGACCGAGCGGGGCAACAAGATCCATGCGAAATTGCCGACCTATAAGCCTCGGAATGTGCGGAAAGACACGAGCGGGTTCTTTGTTTCCGAATCACCGGACGCGCTTGATGTATTCATTGGCAGCGAGGGGCTCTTGGGAGTCATTACGGAAATTGAGCTTAGCTTGTTAAAGAAACCCGAAGACCAATTCTCGGGAATTGTCTTCTTTGACTCTGAACCGGACCTCCTTGCGTTTGTGAACGCTGCGCGTGAGCTCTCCGATACAAATAGATCCGGAGGAAGCGCCTCCGGTGTGATCGATGCGTCGTTGATCGAGTACTTTGATCGAAACGCCCTTGATTTTATTAGAGGAAAGTTTCCCGAAACTCCGGAAGGTAAGGCTGGAGCGATTTATTTTGAGCAGGAAACGTCAAGCGAGAACGAAGACGCGGTAATGGAAGCCTGGAATGCGCTGCTGGAACAGCACAGGTCTGACATGGACGGTTCATGGTTCGCTGTGAGCGAGGCAGACGAAAAGCGTATGCGCGAGTTTCGTCACGCGCTTCCGGTTGCGGTTAACGAGAAGATCGTGAAGTTCGCCCAGCGAAAGGTAGGAACCGACATGGCCGTTCCTGATGAAAAATTCCCGTCTTTCTTGAACTTTTACAACAAAATTCTGAGTGAGAGCGGCCTGGACCATGTGATATTCGGACATATTGGGGACAATCATCTCCATGCCAACATCATTCCGAAAAACGAGGAAGAGGCAGTTGCCGCGCGACATATTTACGGCCGCTGCGTGGCGCAGGCGTTGATGGCAGGGGGAACTGTATCGGCCGAACACGGCATTGGAAAGCTTAAATCCAAGTATCTTTATGTGATGTATGGCGAGCGATTTATACACGAAATGGCGGAACTTAAGAAATCGTTTGACGTAAAGAATATACTGAACCGCGGGAACATGTTTGATGAGAAGTTCCTCGTGGTATAGTGATTCGAAATCAACGGGTCCGCGGACCGTAAGAAACAAGGGAGAAATGATGAAGAATAAGCTGAGTGTACTGGTGATGTTGGCGGCGTTGTTTTTAGCGGTAGCAGGCTGCAGTTTGGGAGGGTTGACCGGAAGCGACGATGAATCCAGTAGTTCCGACACAACGACCGAAGAATCGAAAGACGGAGAATCGAAGTCCTCGGGTTCCGGTGAAGACGTCCTCAACTCCGGCATAGCTGAATGCGACGAATTGGCTAAGTACGTAAATGACAATTCTGAAGAGATCGAGGGTACCCTTGTAGGCAAAATGATCATCCTCATGTACAAGAATACGATCCTGAAAGCGATCGAAGACGGTACCGAAAAAATGAGCGATGAAGAAAAGGAAAAATTTGGGGAAATTTGTGCCAAGAGCCTCAAGCAACTAAAGGAAAACGAAAGCAAGTAGAAGTTAGATCATCTTTATCAAAGGCCGTCCGAAACCGGGCGGTCCTTTTCTTTTTTCGGTTTAAAAATTCTTCGGCACAGACGTTTGCCCGCAGCCAACGTGACCGATACAATACACGCTGATCAGAACCTTTATTATTGAGCAGAAACTAATGATTAGAGCGATATTATTTGACTTCAACGGTGTCATCATTGATGACGAACGCATTCAGATGAAGGCATATCAGGATGTCTTCTCGGGTAGAGGCATAGAGCTTACGGAAGAGATGTATTTCGATTGCCTCGGAATGAACGACCACGTATTTGTGGAGACGATTTACGGAAAAGCAGGAAAAACTGCTACGGCCGAAGAGATCGCGGAAGATGTCGCGGGCAAAACGAGTAAATGGAAGGAACTTCTGGCTTCCGGTTTCCCGCTATTTGACGGAGTAGAGGACGTGATTCGAAGGCTGCGGACGGAATTCAACCTCGGTCTCGTCAGCATGGCTAACAGGGAAGAAATCGACCATGTGCTCGGCAGTACGGGGCTCGCCGAATGTTTTGATGTTGTAATGAGCGCCGAAGACGTCACCACCACAAAGCCTGATCCGGCCTGTTATCGCGAGGGATTTCGGAGAATCGATCTGGCCGGTGTTGAAAAAGGACATAACCCGATTACACGTAGGCAATGTGTGGTGATCGAAGACAGTCCGGCGGGCGTGATCTCGGCGAAGGGCGCGAGGCTAAAAGCGCTTGGGGTCTCGAACACGGTAAAGGCGGACGAACTTCGAAAAGCAGGCGCGACCGCGGTTACGACTGACCTCAGTGACTGGAACGCCGAGTCGTTTCGAAGAGTATTTTAGGGTTTAGAAACTATGGCAGAACACGTTATCGCCGTGGACGATGCGGGATCTGATCTCGCCTTGTGCGCGGCTTATATTGTTGAAGGGATAACGAACGCGGAGGCCAAAAGCGATGCCACCGAGTCAGTTGTCGATCATTTTTTGACCAACGGGGATGTTGATTCCGCAGCGGAGTTTGCAGATGCGCTGGAAGATCCCTATGCGCGCGACCGTTTTCTTATCAAGGTGATCGTGAAGTGCATCGAGGAAAAGGACGACGAGTACGCTTTTCAATTGGTCGAAGCGATTTCTGAGCCCGGCCTCAAAGCTACGGCTTTGGAGGTGACTGCCTTTAGCCTTGCGGAGCGTGGGGAATTTGAGAAAGCAAAGGAAACCGCCTCCGGTCTTGATCATTCTTCGGACATATTGGCAGGGATCGCCACCGTCCAGGCCGCGAAAGGCCTTAAGGAAGAAGCGATCACGACGCTCGGACAGATCGATTACGTAAAAGCAAGGGTTTCAGCCGCAATCGACATCGCAACAGCACATTTTAAAGATAAAAACGAACCGGAGAGTACATTCTGGGCCGCAAAGGCCGCCGAGGAAGTTGGAGATGTCGAATTCGAAGAGGATAAGATTCGTCTTTACAACGAGATAGCAAATCTGTACCTGGCATTGGATAACGAGGATGTCGCGGCTCTTCATTTTCGGGCCGGAGCGGAGTTGGCGGCAAATCTCGACAATATCCACAGGGATTCACTATTGGTATCCGGAGCGATCGGCTTGCTAAAAGCCGGTGATGTCGAGAATGCCGATGACACGCTTGATCTGGTAGCGGACAAAACCCAGGTGGCGGCCTGTTTACACGGGTTTTCCCGATATTACGAAAAAGAAGAGCCCGAGGACGCAGTCGAAACGATCGAAGAGGCCCTTGCGATGCTGAACTCGCAGTCGGAGTACGAGGTTCGAAGTACCAAGGCTAGGAACGAAATGTTTGGCGAGGTCGCCGTCCAGTTCCAAAGGGTCGGACTGAAGGAAAGGGCGCTTGAGATCGCGCATTCCAATCCCGATGAGGCCCGCCGAAACCAGGCACTTACATCCATCGCCCAGCTCTTGCTGATGGATGGAGATTCAGCGGCCGCAGATGAAGTGGTTATGGGCATCGAGCCCGACAGCGCTCGTCTAAACGCGGCCATAGGCCTTTCAGATGCGGCTTTTACCATCGAGGACAAGCCGATGGCAGTCGAGTATTTAAGGAGTGCGGCAGACCTTTTGGAAGAGGTGGAGCAAATGATCGCGAGAGCAGAGATTTCCGACGAGATCGCGGTGCGTCTCGGAGTTTTTGGAGAATCCGAAGAGGCCGAAAAACTGGCACGCGCAAACCTGCGGCTGATATCTGAGATCAGAAACGACGGCGGGAAGGCGGCCGCCTTGGTCAGGCTTGGGTCGGTCTACAAGAAGATCGGAATCGAACTGAACGAGGACGACCAAACGATCCTTAAGACCCTTACGAGAAAGGTCGATTGGTAAGAAGAAAAACCGCGACAGTATGCTTCCGCGGTAAGGTTCATTCAGGGGCTGTTCGGCAGTGACCCTTTCCTATGAAAAAAAGCTCGCAAATAGTTAGTGCTACTGTGCTTTGAAGGAAATCTCCATGCGATTGGAAATTCCAATCAAGTCAGAGAATAGATTGTAGGCAAAAGATAGACATTAACGTGCAAAGCCGCTACGTAGATGTCCGACATCACTTGATCAGCACGCTGGGAAGTTCCCGTCCGTTGTAGGGGAACATCTGGCTGACGGTGTAGGCGCCGGTGTTGAGGAGGGCGAGGATTTCGCCGGGTTGGATGTTGTCCGGTAGAAAACGATGGTCGGGGAGCCGGTTGTGGCCTTCATGGTCGAAGTAGACATCGCCGCCATCGCAAAGTGGGCCGGCGACCTTGTATGGCGTCTTATGGGGCTCATCGGCACGGGTCGCGTGGATGAGGTGGTAGTACCACTTGTAGGTCTCCATCGAGAGAAGGATGTTGAAGCCGGCGTCCGTTAAAAGCCAAGTTTCAAGTTCCAAGTTCCAAGTTCCAAGTTCGATTTTTGAAGTACCAGGTTCAAGGTCCGTACCAGAACTGTTCTCCGGAGTGGAACGGTCTTCTGACTTGAAACTTGGAAAATGAAACTTGGAACTATCTTCCGGCTTGGAACTTGAAACTTGAAACTTGGAACTGTCTTCCGACTTCGAACTCGCTTCCAACTTGGAACCTGGAACTTGAAACTTGGAACTCTGAAGAGGTCGCTCCTTCCTGTTCCTGACCGTCGTTAGGCAAACCCCCGCGTCGGCAATGATAGATCTGCCCGGTTCGATCAGAAGTTCAATGTTTTCAAGCAGTTCCAGCGCCTCAGCTTTCGCAGCCACCTCGCGCACATGCTTCCACGCCGCACCGATTACATCGGCAGGTTCATAACCGGCGGACAGCAATTCTCGTTGCTTTGGGTTTATAAATGGTGCATGCGAATCGTCGCGCAGATAATCGACAGGGAAGCCGCCGCCCATATTGATGTGACCCAGTGAACGCCCGGTTTCCCGTTTTATCCGCAGCAAATTCTCGAAGAGAGCTGCGAGCGCCTGCTCATATGAACAAGGATCCGAATTCTGTGAGCCTATATGGATGTGAATCCCGTGAATATTGAGCCGTTTGTCTTCGGGGTGCCATCTTTTCATTGCATCGACCGCGCCATCCGGCATCATTCCGAACTTTGAGGTCAACAAAGCTGTCTGGAGACCACTGTGAGTCGTGCTTTCGATCTCCGGTACGAGGCGCAATGACACATTCGCTGTCAGTCCTAGTTTTTCGGACGCTTTTTCGATCAATTCAAGCTCAAACAGCGAATCGGCCTGGATTGCATAGATTTCGTATCTAATCGCGAGTTCGATCTCTGCCGGTGTCTTGCTGGTGCCGTTAAAGATGATCTGATCACCTGTAAAACCGGCATTCAAGGCCATCTGCAGCTCGCCGCCTGAGTTGACCTCTATATCGATGCCCGATTCATGAACTGCGGACAAAATGTCAGCTTCGCTGTTTGCCTTTGCGGCGTAACAAACCTTTAGTTTGCAATTAATTACCTCCTGTATCTTCACAAGGCGGTTAATGTTGCTTTTGATCCGGTTTCTGCTGAAGACAAACACCGGAGAACCGTGTTTGGCGACTATTTCGGGGGCTGGACGGCCGTCGATATGCAAAATACCGTCGCGCTCTTCCAAAAAGCCTTCAATTTCCCAGAGATTTGCCACCAGATAATTATCTGACAGCGGTTCCTCTTAAACAAGCGGATATTTGCCACAGAGACACAGGGGATAAAAGGATAATGGACAATGGAAAATGAAAACGAACAATTCTCGATCACAAAACAATTCACTATCGGGAATGAAGACTTCGCGCGATTATAGTCGAATCTGAGGTATATTTGACCTGCATTCTCAATTTTCCATTGTCAATCTTGTGTCTCTGTGTCTCTGTGGCAGTCTAGCCTTCGATGCGTGGCAATCATTCATTCGAAAAATGGTAAACTCGGTTTGTGTCTGAGGCATCTGAACAAAGTATGAGTTTTGTTTTCAAATCGTTGCGATTAATGGTGATCCTATCTTTCGTGGGGGCAGTTGGTCTGGCTCAGATGCCGTTTGGAGCCACAGGCAATTCGGCTGACTTCACAAAGGCCGCGAAAACCAACTCGATTCTAAAGAACACGCTTCGTTGGAAATGGGGAAAGCAACAGAAGGGCTGGTATCTCTATGTACCGCTTCTTCAGAAGACACTCGCGACAGAAGCCGGGCCTGATTCAGCGGAATTCGCAGAAAAAGTGGCGGGATATCAACGCATAAAAGGACTTAGGCGATCGGGTGTCTTGAACCAAACGACTTTGTTCTCAATCATCAAGCACTGGCAGTCAAAACGGATCCGTCCGATATACGAAGCAAAAGAAAGTGCTTTGCTGACCGCTCCGATCACAAATTTCTATGACCCGACACGGGATCTCGAGTTGCTGAAGGTGGATCGAACAGCGTTTGATGCCTACAAACGAATGATCGACGACGCAGACAAGGCTCTTAACGAGAAGAACGGCGAAAGCGGCCCATATCTTTCGATAATCTCTTCGTACCGTTCACCGGCATACCAGGCTTCACTCCGCAAAAAGGATCCCAAGGCGAACCGCGCTCAATTGGCATACCGAAGCCCCCATTTTACAGGCCGTGCATTGGATATCTATGTCGGCGGGGAACCGGTAACAACAAAGGACGAGAACCGAGCGATCCAGGTAAAGACCCAGGCCTATCTCTGGTTAGTGGAAAACGCTGATAAATACGGTTTTGAACCCTATTTCTACGAGCCCTGGCATTGGGAGTACGTGGCTCCGTGAATGAATAATGGACAATGGACAATAGACAATTTGAGATGGACAAATTCATTTTTCCGATTGATCAGATAGCTTCTGCGTAAAACCCTTGTGGTAAACACCAGAATTCAATGGAAAGTCATTGTCCATTTTCCATTGTCCATCATCTTCATCTCTTCCTTCTTCTTTTCGGTTTTGGTTTTGGCACCACCGATACGACTTTTCCTTTTGAGAACTCTCCCACCTGAATATCTTCAAGCGCGATCACAAACTGCTTTTTCCTTTTCGCTTTGGCTATCATCGCCTTCAGATCGGCATCTGCGATCGAGGATTCGTCGACCCCATTCGCTTTTAGCTCCTTGCGCAGGTCGCCGAGCATGTCTTTTCGATACCCGTAAACATCGGGGTAAATATGGAGCGTCTTATTTTCAACGACGATAGCGTCATATGTGACCTCGAAATTGACCGGTTCCTCCAACTCGATTACAAAAGTTCTTCGATTCCGTTTCGCCGCGGTCACCTCTTTTGTCAGATCCATTCCCTGGGCGATCAAAAACTTGTCGTTCAGATCATAGAGATCATTTCTAAGCACCCTGACGCAGCCGTGTGAGACGAGACTCCCCTGATCCCTAGTGCTCTTCGCCTGGTGAAGAAGATAACCGTATCCAAGCGGTATCTTCATTTTTCCCAATGGGTTACGGGGATCGGAAGGGCCGATTACTTTGCCTCGGAGTGAAGGCGCGACCCATTTGCTGTGGGGCGGGATCCAGGCAGGATTAAAGATGACAGTGTCTATCTTTCTAAGCCCCACAAAAATCGGATAATCCTTGAGTCCCACTCCGACGTAGTATGTGCGAACCTCTTTTCCTTCCTGCCAAAGGGTCATCTTAAACGAAGGAACATTGACTGTTAGCTTCAGATTCGAGTTGTTTGCGAGGATCTTCGCCTTTTCAATACTGCCGCCTGTCCTGGTATCAGAACGCGCCGACTGGCGCGCCATATCCAAAATGTAGGACTGGGCCGGGGTGGAAACTGTCAGAAGGAAAAGTGAAAATACGATTGTGATTGCTGATCTCATAAATTACACAAAAATGAGGAAGTTTCGCCCATCGTAGTCCATTCCGTTAGTTATCGCCGAAATCCATGTCTTCGGCAAAACGCAGGCGAAACACCCTCTTTTAGGATGACGAATTCTCAGAATAGTTTTGCGAAAATATTCCTGGCCGCATTTAGCACTACGGCGGAACTGACGCATGGAAATAGATGATGACACAGAGTTTATAGTAAACCGAAGAATTACAGCCTGGGCCCTAAAGGCATTATCGGAAAATTCGGCCTAGCCTGAAAGCTGATCCAGAGCTACCGCTATGACGTTTCCGGTTCTTTCTAATTCTTCTTCGGCTCTTTCGCGATTCACACCGGCCTTCTTCATTACAATTGCGACCCGCAGATCCTCACCGGCCGCACGGAAAAGCTCTTTTGCCTTTTCTTCGGAAATACCGGTTTCTTTGCGGAGCAGCCAAAGTGAACGCTCAACGAGCTTTCTATTTGTCGCGCGCACATTCGTCATGCGGTTTCCCGTCACAAAACCGAGCTTCACCATGAGGATCGTTGAGATCATGTTCAGGATAAGCTTCTGCGCCGTCCCGGCCTTCATGCGGGTCGAACCCGCAATCGCTTCAGGCCCGACAACTGCGACTATCGGTTTTTCAACCGCAGATTCGATGGGTGAGTCGGGATTACAGGTAATGCAGGCCGTAAAACAGCCGATCGATCGTGCAAACTCGACAGCCCCGATCGTGTAAGGTGTCGAGCCCGAGGCGGCGATACCGATCACAGCGTCCTCGCGGTCCAGCTTGTACTTCTTCAAATCTTCGACACCCGCATCGCGGTCGTCCTCAGAAGCCTCGACTGCTTTGTAGAGTGCATCGTAACCTCCTGCAATCAAGCCGATTACGAGGTCAGGAGCTACTCCGAACGTAGGTGGAAGTTCTGCCGCGTCGAGCACCCCGAGCCGACCGCTGGTCCCTGTTCCGACGTAAAAGAGCCTGCCTCCGGCAGAAATGCATTGAAAAACACGCTCGGTAACTTCCGCGATTTCGTCTATCAAGCCTGAAATTACCGCCGCCACGGCCTTATCTTCGTTGTTAATCAAACGAAGGGCTTCAGCAGTCTCGACCCTGTCGATGTCTTTTGTAAATGGATTCTCAGATTCTGTAACTCGTGTCATTTAGAAAAATTTGCCCGATGTATTCAACCGTTATCGAAAGGAACTGAGTTTGAAGTCGGTTCCAGCGCGGAGTTTTCAATGTCTCAGAAAAACTCACTCTGGGGCATTGCTAAATCACTGATATACTAACAGCTTAAGCACTAAAAAATCAGTTGGCGATCTTCGGATTGTGCAGGATCGGCCAAAGCGAGAAACACGGAGTTTTCGTCCGAGGAAAGCCGGTTAAGCATGACTGCAAATATCAAAAACTCAATCCTCGCAGATATCTGGGGCGGTATCGCCGCCGCAGCAATGCTTCTGCCACAGTCGATGGCATTTGGGGTGGTACTGCTAACCCCATACGGCATATCAGCAGGCATCGGCGCGCTTGCGGGTTTGATCGGTGCTGCTGCCCTTTCGATCGCTTCCGGGCTCGCCGGTGGAACAAAGGGCATCATCAGCTCGCCGACGGGGCCGATGTTGATTTTGTTTACGAGCGCGTTGGCGATGATTGCGGCGAATTCGAAAGACACCGGGTTCTTGCTTCTTGGGATGCTCGTCCTTGTGGTGTCGATTGGAGTCGTGCAGGTTCTGATCGGTTTGTCGGGAGGAGGGAAATTGATCAAGTTTATTCCCTATTCGGTCGTTGTGGGATTCATGACCGGGTCGGCGGTCCTGATGCTGATCTCGCAAATCGGACCGCTATCGGTTGCCGGAGGTGATCCGCGTTGGGCAAGCTGGATCTGGCTGCCCCCATTGGTCGCCGCGGCGACTTTCCTGATTACCTATCTCCTTCCAAAGTTCACAAAGACAATTCCCGCAACAATTGCCGGATTAATTGGAGGTACAGCGCTTTTTCATGGGTTTCTATATTTTGCCGGGGCGCCGGCACCGAAAGCGTGGACCATCGGCCAGCTGCCCGGTCTCGAATCCATAAACCTCGCCTTTGATCCTGCACTGGCGTCAAATTTGCCGTGGGCGGGACTCGCGATAGCCGCCATCGCGGGAGCAGTGCTGGCCTCATTGGACACGCTGCTCACAGCTGTAATTGCTGATGTCGTAACCGGAACACGGCATAGCGCGAGACGGGAATTGGTCGGCCAGGGATTCGGACATATTTTTGGCGGTCTGGCCGGCGGAATCGCAGGGGCGGGAACTACCGGGGCCACTGTTGTTGCCGTTAACAGCGGAGGCCGGCGTTGGGCGGGTCTCGCTGCCGGGATCACAATTCTGGCGATAGTCTGGTTTGGTGGGAGCATTGGAACGATTCTTCCAATCGCGGTTTTGGCGGGGATCATCATACGAGTTTCGGTCGGGATGATCGAGCAGGACATATTAACGTGGCTTAAAGAGCGGGAATCTCGGGCGGACGCAATTATCGCAGTTTCCGTTACCGTTGTTACTGTCTTTTACGATCTGATGGCTGCGGTCGGCCTTGGAGTATTCATCGCGATAATCATGTACATACGTGATCAGGTGAAGGCCCCCGTCATCCATCGCAGGTTTTCAGGGATCGAGGTACATTCCGTAAGGCACCGGACGCATGTGCAGCGTGAAGCGCTCTTGAGAAAAGGAAGCCGAATAGTCGGCTGTGAACTCCGGGGTGATCTTTTTTTTGCCACTGCGGACCAGCTTTATGAAGAGCTCGTACCGGATCTTGAGCCATCTACGATTTTGATCCTGAATCTGCGAAGAGTCAGGAGAGTTGATCTCACGGGGGCAAAAATTCTGCAGCAGCTCGGCGAGCGTCTCCATGCCGGCGGCGGCACCCTCGCATTCTGTGAAGTGCATGAGGGTATCGGGCTTGGTCATGATGTCGCTGAGGCTCTGCTTCGTATGAGTCCGGATTCAAGCGACGCAGGGGTCAAGACCCTGATCGGGATGGATGAGGCCCTCGAGTACGCGGAAAATATTCTTCTCGAGGAAGATGGTCTTGGGGATACGGACATCGAGAGGCGCGTCGATGTCGTCGAGATGGAAATCCTCGCCGATTTGAGCAAGGAGATGGTAGAGGCGTTGCGTGAGAGTTTCGAGTTCCGAACATATTCTGCCGGAGATGTGGTTTTTGATGGCGGTGAGGACGGTTCGGAGCTATTTTTCGTAGCCTCGGGACAGGTGGATATACGTCTCGTAACTACGGAACATCATTATAAACGGCTGGCCACTTATCCTGCGGGAACAGTTTTTGGTGAAGTTGCGTTTCTTTCACCCGGACCGAGGTCAGCCGGGGCTGTTGCGGTTTCCGCAACGGAACTGGCGGTTCTGGATCAAGCACATTTTGAGAAACTGTCGGAAAGTCATCCGGCGGCTGCGATAGCCCTGATTCGCGGGCTGAGCAAACTCCAGAGTGAAGAACTCCGCTGGTCGGCTCAGGAATTGCAGAGACTTGGTGACTGGTAGTACAGATCCCTTGCGGTTATGACTGTCGCGCCATAACGGCGGCGGCATGTGCCGGATTTAGTTCAGGCTCTTTTAAGTACGCTTCGGGAGCAAAAGAGTGGACCGTTTCCAACAACGGCTCAAAAATCAGCCGTCCTGCTTTAAAAATGCTCCCGACCGCGCCAATCGGGACCTCTTCCTTGTCCAGTTCGAGCTTCTTTAGAACCGCATAGGCAGCCATTCCAAGCTCAAACCCCGCAACCGCGAGGATTTCCATTGCGATTTCGTCGCCTTCCAGTGCCGTTTCGACTACACATTTTGCAAATCCCGCAAGCCGTCGGTTGTCCATTTTGGGAGCGTAAATAGCAACGATAAGGTCTTCGGCTGTGGCGGCCCTAAAATAATCGACCGCGACATCACATAGCTTTGTCGGCCTCCCGCGGCCATCCAATGCCTTCGCGATCGCCTGAAGTGCCTGTTTTGCGATACTTGCACCGCCGCCCTCGTCACCTGCAAGCGGCCCCCAGCCCCCAGCCATCGCCGTATTGCCTTCTGAATTTTTTCCGAAGCATATTGACCCTGTGCCCGCGATGAGCACCGCTCCCGGTTCTCCCAAAGTAGAACCAAAAAGTGCTATTTCAGCATCCGTAACGACTGTAAAGGAACAGGTTGGTAATCGACTTTCGAGCCTCCTCTTTACCGTTTCGCGAATGTCGGCACGCCTTACACCGGCAAGGCCAACGAACGAGTTCCGGATATCCTCAGAAGAACGATCAGCAGCATCGCACGCCTCGTTTATTGCTTCAAAGATGTTCGAGACGGCGACATCAACACCCACCCGCAGCGGATTCGACGGGCCGGACATCCCCTCTGCGACCACCTTCTCAATTGGATCGATTATGACGATTTGAGTTTTGGTCCCGCCGCCGTCAACGCCGAGAAAAAGATCGTGAGAAGATGGTTCAGTTGGTCTCATAGATGAGTGCCGTCAGCAAAATAATATCTCGAAAAATGTTTCTTTTCTATTTCTACTTGACATATAATGAAAATCAACAGATTTTATAGTTGCGATAAGCAAAAGTAATCGCAAAATCCCGTTTCAATTCTGTCGAAAACGCAGCCATGGAGATAAAGCAGCTCCGCGCATTTGTCGCGATTGCCGAAGAAAAGACCTTTACCGCCGGTGCGAAACGTGTGAATGTGACGCAAGCTGCGGTTTCGATGCAGATCCGACACCTCGAAAAACAGGTCGGATTGCCGCTCTTCACACGCACTCCCCGTCGAGTGATCCTGACCGAAGCTGGTGAGAGGCTGCTCGAACGTGCGAGAAAGATACTGCGCGAACACGATTCAGCACTGGAGGAACTTGCCGAGATCGCCGGCGCCGAATATGGAAGGCTGCGAATCGGTTCAGCGTCGGCCATGTTTGCGACCCTGCAGTTGCCGGCAATTCTTGAAAAGCTTCGTGCGGCGTTTCCCAATGCCGAAGTATCGGTTAGTTCCGGTACAAGTAAAAAGCTCGTTGATCTCATCCAACATGGTGAGATTGATATTGCCTTTGTATCGCTGCCGATCGAAGCTCCAAATGTTCAAACCGAACTCCTCTACAGCGACGAAGTTGTCGCCATTGCGCATCCGAGCCATAAACTGGCGGACCAGAAGTACATAAGTGCGGCCGCCCTGGCGAACGAGAGTCTTATTCTTGGCGAACGCGGAGGAAACACGAGACGTATGATCGACGATTTCTTTGATGCTGCCAATGTGAAGCCCCACGTTGTTATGGAGCTTTCGCGTCAGGAAGCAATCAATAAGATGGTCGAAAACAACATGGGCGTAGGAATTGCCGGCGCGAAAAACAGTTCCGCAGACGCGGCCGCCGGTAGGATCGTCCAGTGGTGGATTGAGGGTGCGGAAATCAAGTGGAATCTTGGTCTTGCGAGATTGCGGGGCGGATATTTTTCTCCTATTGCGAAAGAATTTGCGAAACTTTGCCGAGAGAATTTTGAGCAAAGAGAGCGCGAATTCGCCGCAAAGAAATCTAACTAGATTAAGACAAGAAGACTGAAAGGCCCGCGTCAATTGATGCGGGCCTTTCGCTTTTGCGCCTATCATATCATCATATTTCTAGCGTTAAGTCGTTTGATCTTCTATACTTATTGGCACCGCTAAATTATATTTTCACAACATCAGTGTCCGACGGGGAATTACGAAGTATGAGTGCTAAAAAGAAAGTATCTTTGGTGGAGATCAATGTCTTCGAAAAGATGATTCCGCTTGTCTCGGGGTATTTGGAATCGTACGCACGCCGGGATTCGTTTATCGATCACTCCTTTAGGTTCAATAAATACTCGTCGAACACGAAGGTCCCTTTCGAAACACTTTTGAAAGACCTGGTCGAGCAGGATAGCGATATCTACGCTTTTAGCTGCTATCTCTGGAACACAAAACTCATTCGCGAACTTGTCCCGGCGCTGAGATCCGAAAAGCCTGATTCGTACATACTCATGGGAGGTCCACAAGTAATGCAACAGGCCGAAGTGCACTTGCGTCCCGAGTGCGAAAAGACCCTTATTTGTAACGGTGAAGGCGAGCAATCTTTTGCAGGATTCCTAAACGAAATCGGCGGCGGGACTCCGGATTTTGCGAATGTAAACGGCCTGAGTTTTTTTCGCGATGGTGATCTCATTACTAATGAACCTCAGGAGAGAATAAAAGAACTAGACAGTATTCCTTCACCCTTCCTTAACGGTGTCTTTGAGGACCATTACCTGATGACGGTTTACGAAACGAATCGCGGATGCCCGTTTCATTGCAGTTTTTGTTTCTGGGGCGCAGCGACAAACGATCGGCTGCACAAGTTTAGTGAGGAGCGCATTCGGGATGAGTTGAGTTGGCTGAGTCGTAACGGCGTTCCGTTTATTTTTATTGCCGATGCAAACTGGGGAATTCTAAAGCGTGATATCGAATTCTCCGAACATATCGCTGAGTGTAAGAAGGAAAATGCTTCTCCCGTATTTGTGTATTTTTCAGCGGCGAAGAATTCTCCCCAAAGGGTTTCAGAGATTACCCAGGTATTTACTACGTCAGGGCTGCTCAATGCACAACCAATCTCGATGCAGACGCTGGATGAGACAAGTCTGGAGTACATTGACCGAAAAAACATCAAGCTGGGGGCGTATGAGGATTTGCAGGATGACCTGAATGAACGCGGCATCAGCTCTTTTATTGAACTAATGTTCCCACTTCCCGGGGAGACTTTGGAGTCATTTATGCTCGGGCTGCAGAAGCTTTTCGAGATGAAGGCTTCAGTTTTGGTCATCTATCCACATCTCCTTTTGTTGAATACTCCTTTGTACGAGCAAAGGAAACAACATGGTCTCATAACGAGGAAGGTTGAAGACGGGGCTTCAGAAGGAAACTTAATTGTTGGGACTGCGACAATTGATAACGAGGAATATAAGGACGGGATGAGGTTTATCTATGCCGTCATGGCGTTGTTCAACACAAAGTCGCTCCATCGGTTGACATATTACCTACAGGAAAAAGGCATTGAAGAGTTTCGGAACTTCATCTTCGGTTTTGTTGAGCACTCTAAAGAAAACACTGGAAAGTATTCTGAATTCGTTGAACATTCGATTGAAACCGCCGAGTACTATGACATCACGAACTATCCGATGACGTATCATTGCGTACTCCACGAGGATCGAAGAGGATTTGACCATTCCCTGTATAACTACGTTCGAAAGAAGCCCTACTGGAAAGATCGTTTTGTTCGAGGTTTATTCGAATTGGATATACTGTCAAAAACGTACATTTATTCGAACACGGACGTAGAAGTGCCGGAATTTCCTTTATCAGAATTGAAGGTCGCATCGAAGAGTGATAGAT
>JABDKD010000126.1 GCA_013003215.1 Pyrinomonadaceae bacterium | reverse complement strand
GGCCTGAGTGTTGAGAACTTGAAACTTGGAACTTGAAACCTGGAACTTGAAACCTGGAACTTGAAACCTGGAACTTGAAACCTGGAACTTGGAACTTGGAACTTGAAACTTGGAACCTATTGGCGGTACCAATCTATAGTCCTTCGAATCCCCTCTTCCCACGATACCTTGGGACTCCAACCGATTTCGTTCTCAATCCTCGCAGGATCGATCGCATATCTCCGATCGTGACCGAGACGGTCTTCAACCGGTTCGATCAGTGAGTGCGGTTTGTCCAGGATATCGAGTATGGTCGTGACGACATCGATGTTACGAATCGTATTCCGCGCTCCTATGTTGTAAACCGACCCCGGCTCAGCCATTTTATATACCTCCCAAATCGCCTCGCAGTGGTCGGTTACGTAGATCCAGTCGCGAACGTTCAGACCATCACCATAAAGAGGTAAAGGCTTGTCTGCCAATGCGTTACTGATCATCAGCGGTATGAGTTTTTCGGGGAACTGGCGCGGGCCGTAGTTGTTGCCGCAACGGGTAATTACGGTGTCGAGTCCAAAGGTCTCGCTAGCGGCCCGTACGAGGTGTTCCGCCGCCGCTTTGGACGCGGCGTATGGCGAGTTTGGCTCAAAGGGCGAATCCTCGGTAAAAAATGTCGAATCATCCTCGGGAAGCGAACCCATCACTTCATCGGTCGATATGTGCACAAACCTCTTCACTCGCTTTTCACGCGCGCAATCCAGGAGCACTTGAGTACCAAGGACATTGGTTGTTACAAAATCATGTGCGGATTCGATCGACCGGTCCACATGAGATTCCGCGGCGAGATGAAAGATGGCGTCGCACTCATCCGGAAGAGTAGCCATAACAGCTTCAGAATCACGAATATCACCCTTAACAAAAAACCGCGTCCCTGTGTTCCCGTGTCCCCGCGTCCCCGCGTCCTCGAACCCGAGTCCCTCGAAATTCTCGCGTCGTCCCGCGTAGGTAAGTGCGTCGAAGTTCGTGATTACACAATCCGGATCATTACGGAGAACAACACGGAGAAATTCCGATCCTATAAAACCGGCACCGCCTGTGATGAAGTAGTTGCTCATTGCTCAATCGTAGTTGAATAGACAAGAGCGGATGTTATCATAAATCGTCTTTTTGTAAGCATTTGGTGAGTAAATGGAGATAGTACCCCTAAAACTGAAAGGCGCGTTCGAGGTTCGACCAAAAGTGATCGAGGATCCCCGAGGGAGCTTCGCCGAAACTTATAAAAAAGAGAGATTTGAAGCGCTGGGGCTTGATCTGAAATGGGTTCAGGAGAATCGTTCGAACTCGCATCGGAAAGGCACGATTCGAGGGCTGCACTTTCAAAGACCTCCGCAGGCGCAGGCAAAGCTGGTCTCAGTCATGCACGGATCGATTCTTGATGTGATTGTTGACCTTCGCTCGGGATCAGGGTCCTACGGTGAGTGGGCATCGGTGGAGTTAGACGCAAAGAGATTCAACTCGCTGTTTGTGCCCAAAGGATTTGCTCACGGGTTTTGTACGATTACGGAGGAAACGAGCGTCTATTACAAACTCGATGCTGCTTACCATCCGGAAAGTGAGGATGGAATTCGTTGGGATGATCCGGACCTGGCTATCGACTGGTCTTGCGAGAATCCTTTTTTATCAGAACGTGACAAGCAATTGGGGAGTTTTGCTGAATTTGATTCTCCATTCTAGGGTGGATCCGGGTATTAACAGGGATGAAGGAGGTAAAAGGGATAAAATGAGAAAAAGAGATTATGCGCTTTTTTGCCGGAACTGGCTGACTGCGAAAACTTCCAATGCATCGTTTAGAGTCGGGCTTGCGCGACACGCCGTACTTAGAACGGGTCCCCGCGTTATCATCCGTGCCCTCAGAAGCGTTGCGAAGCAACGATTCCACAAAATTGTACAAATCCCCTTTATCCACTTAATCCCTGTTAAATAGTTTTATGAAAGGAGTTGTATTGGCGGGTGGACTCGGTTCGAGACTCCATCCACTGACAAAAGTTACGAAAAAGCATCTTCTGCCGGTCTATGACCGGCCGATGATCTACTACCCGATCCAGACGCTTGTAAATGCCGGAATAGACGACATTATGATTGTGACCGGAGGGAATTCCGCCGGTGATTTCCTCAAATTGCTTGGGAACGGGAAGGAGTTTGGACTCAAGCACTTAAACTACACCTACCAGGAGGGCGAAGGCGGAATCGCCGAGGCTCTAGGGCTCGTTGAGCATTTCGCCGACGAGGGTCCGGTGTGCGTTGTGCTCGGAGACAACATTATCGAAAAAGATATCAAACGGGCCGCTGAAGACTATTCACGCCAGGATGGCGGTGCCCGGATTCTTCTTAAGAAAGTGCCCGATCCACAGAGATTCGGAGTCCCTGAATTTGACGGTGAAACTATCGTCAGGATCGATGAAAAACCGGAAAATCCTAAGTCGGATTATGCCGTGACAGGTATCTATTTCTATGACCAAACGGTCTTTGATGTGATCAGGGGGCTCGAGCCCTCGGACCGCGGTGAGCTTGAGATAACCGACGTTAACAATCACTATATCGACGAAGGTACTTTGACCTGGTCAGAGCTGGACGGCTGGTGGACCGACGCCGGCACGTTCGAAAGCCTGAACCTCGCAGCGAAGCTGGTGGCGAAAAAGGCAAATTGAATTGCGAGTTCCGGTTCCTGCGTTTCGAAGTCGGCACTCAAATGTTAGGATAAAAATTCGATGCGTTAATAGAGAAAAAAACGAATTTACCCCTGCTATTTAAACGCTTGGCCTATCGTTTTCTTGAACCCGAAGAACAGAATAATCCTATTGTTGTTTTCAATATAGAAAATTAAGATTAATAGCCGAATAAGAACATACCCGGTTTGTGTTCTGTGAATTTAATCGCACTAGTAGAAATTAGATGGCAATACTCGACGGAAAAAATATCTTGATCACCGGGGGCACCGGATCGCTCGGTCAAATACTTGTCCGCCGCATCTTAAGCGGCGAGATTGGAACTCCATCCAAGGTAACGGTCTATTCACGTGATGAGGCGAAACAACATTATATGCGCCTGGATTTCATGAATAAGAAGGCCGCAACAGACGAAGTAATCTATGAAAACTCGAAACAGTTATTGAGTTTTCGGATCGGAGATGTTCGCGACTATTCGGCTCTTTGTGCAGCACTTCAGGGAGTCGATATTGTATTTAATGCGGCGGCACTCAAACAAGTTCCAACGTGCGAGTATGCGCCTTTTGAAGCTGTCTTAACAAACGTGGTTGGTGCTCAGAACCTCGTTCGGGCGATCAAAGAAAATAATCTGCCAATAGAGACGGTAATAGGGATTTCTACTGACAAGGCATGTAAACCCGTCAATGTCATGGGGCTTACAAAGGCTTTGCAGGAGCGCGTTTTAATAGAGGCCAATCGCGATTGTGCGAGTACAAGGTTTGTTTGTGTCCGGTATGGGAACGTTATTGCTTCTAGGG
>JABDKD010000125.1 GCA_013003215.1 Pyrinomonadaceae bacterium | reverse complement strand
CCTTAAGGCACTTCCGTTGTCAAGAGGTATCGGATCAAAACTCGAGAGCAAAACACCTTTTCCGGCGGGAATTCCGGCTTCATTTGCAGTTCCTGTTCCAGCAGATTCGTCGTCAATCAGTATTCGAACCTGCGAACCGGTATGAAATCTGGATTCGGAAAGAATCTGGTCATCGGTAGGCAGCTTGCGCTTGATCAATTCGGCAGGGGAATTACCTGAGAGTTCCAACGGCGTCCGGAGCTCGCTGGCGCTGGTTGTGTGGGTTAACAATTGTCCGCCAAACCTGTTTACCGTTCCGTTAGCAGGTTTGACCGATTCTGTTTCCCAGGAAGTATTCGGAATACCCAGGGGGCTGCCGGGATAATACCCGCGGTCGCCCGGACTGCTTCCGGATATATATGGCCCGCCGACGGTACCCGAACCAGCTTGCATACTGCCTTTTGTCGATTGAACATTCACTCCGGCAACCTCTATCCAAACATTATTGTTGCCGCTGGATGTATTTGCCGCACCGCTTGATTTTGCGTCTCGAATAAACTCGCCCGCCATCGTCATTCGGTTTAGAAACTGTATGTTCCTTAGTGCATATATGTTCTTATTGCTGTGAATCCGCCCGTTGAATGTCATCATTGGCCCAGGCGCAAATTCCAGGTCTTCGTTGCTGTACATTCCAAATTGGAAGAGCGGGACCAAATAGTTGTTGAATTCACGTTCCAGTTCGACTTCGGTGCCGGTAGCATCCATTATCGCAGTCGAAGACATTTTGTACGGCAGAATACTGGCGTAAAGGCCTGCATACGGACCGTTAGGAATATTTACCCGGGGATAGACATTTCCCGGAAGGCCCTGAATCGAACGAAGTTCATTGAGTCTTTCCGTATCTTCCTGAATCGTCTGAGAAAAGCTAAACCCTTCCGCGGCCAAGGCGGGTGGTGAATTCGCCGCAACGAGAGTCAGATCGAGCGGTGTCGGGTTCATTCTCTGGCGAAAAATATCGCTAAAATCGCTCGTCATCTTTTCGAGGCCGGCAACTGCGGCATAAAACGTTTGAGAGCGTTGAAGATCACGTCCGGCGATTCGTGCTTCGCTGGAAGAAAACGCAAGTGCTGTCATCGCAACAACGGCAAGGATTGCTACGATAATAATGACGATCGCGAGTGCTGCCCCGTCTTCATCGCGATTTCCGCCGGCGCTGGATCTCCTTACTTTTGATGTTTGTAACGACATAGGGTTATTCCTAGCGTGTGATTCGTGCCTCGTCATTTAAATATGCAACACCGCGTATCTCTGCGATCTTGCCGGCGGCGGCAGAGTATCGGACGTTTACTTCAATCTTCCTGATTGTCGGGCTGATATTCGAAATGGCTATTCGCCTCGTAAATCCGCTCCTGATAAGGCCTGGATTCGAAAAATCATCTCCCGTTCCGAAAGTCGCGTCCGGTCCGGGATCAATAAGGTCATCCCCTGTACCGTTAACGCCGTCCTCACCCGGACTTAGGCTAACGGGTTGGTAACCAGTACTAAATCCGGAAAAAACTGTTGCTGCGCCCGTATTGTCCACACTTCCCGTATTTGCAATTTGACTGAATTCAAGTCGGCGCGCATTTCGAAGTGTCTCGATTTCCTCAATCGTCGACACGATTACTGTTTTTGCACCGGTGACATTCTTGCTCAAAGCCCCGAATTCCAAAGCAAATGTTAAAGCCGCAGCGGTACCGATAAGACCAATCGTCAACACAAAAATCGCAATGACCGTTTCGACCATTGAGAATCCTGCATTGGTTGTCTTGATTGGTAAATCCTTCATTGCGTACCTTGATTATTCGATATACGAATCTACACCTGCGCTGTAGCGCCAGACTTTTATGCGGCCCCCGGAACCCAAAACTGACAGAGCAAAAGCTGTGTCTTGCGGATGGAGCGCGTGATAAAGAAATAAGGCGCTGTCCTCCGGATTGTCACTTGCATCGAGTACAGATCCATCCGGTTCAAATTCAACCTCAACCTGATTGCTCGTCAAGCTTGTCAAATCCGTCCCATCACCTAAAGCGGCAGTCGACACACCCGTCGGACGACCGTAGACAATATCGGCTTGAGAAAGTCCCATACCGGCAAGTTCTAGTGTTTTGTTATTCGGGTCGCCCGCGGATCCGAATGAACCGCCGTAGATCATTATTCTCTTCGCCGAGTTGTCATAACGAAATGTAATTACCTTTCGCTCTGCCATCGCCGTTTGACGCGCCTCGCGAAGATAGGTGGTTGTCTCTCGTTTAATGGTTGAAAATCTAAATAGCCTTTGGGACGAAATTATCTGCGGCAAGGCCGCGACAAGAACGATCGCGATTACGAGAACCACGATTAACAATTCGGTCACCGAAAAGCCGTTTTTATGGCTAAGTGCTTTCGCTACTATAATTTTTGGCCGATTTTCCATGACGAACAATCTATTTCCAGGAGACAACCTGAGTCACTAGGGCAGTGTCCCCACTTAAACATAAGGTCTAATAACCTCGTTGTTCCATAAACAACGTCGTTTAATTATTCGGATTTGTGGGAAAGTTTCGGACGTGCTTGACGAAAGGGTGGCTAGGGGTTTATGGAAAATTCCCACCGGACCCAACAGATCCGGCGGGAAAAGAAACATGTTGAATTAACGTTTCATATTATGAATTCATGCTCCATTTGGAGCTCCGCTTTTCGCAGTTCATATCGACCGCGGCCGAAGTTCCCTTCCGGATTCATGATAAGCGCCAGAAAGTATTCTTCTCCAAGAAGCCGTAGTATAAAGACCGCGTTTTCATTTGAAACAGTGATCTCGTTCAACCCCCCCAATCCGGTATCGCCGTTACTTTGGTCCGCTTTTCGTACAAGCGATGTATATTCAGCGACCGCGATATCGAGATTGGAATGGGACTCATCGTCCCGCCAGGCCTTCTCGACGGGAATCCCGTCGAGTCCCATGATCAGCACACCCAAGCTTCCTTCGGTGCGTTCCAAAATTTCCTGCAGAGCATCCTTAAACATAGTGCGTAGAATTCTACTACTAGTTGCCGGGTTTTACTACGGGTTTCGAAGCCGGAACTGCGGGGTTATTTCCGTTGTTCGGATTCGATTGCGGCGTTTGTGCCGGCAGTGAATTCGAAGCGGGGTTACCCAACGGAACCGGTTGCACGAGAGTTATCGAGCTAGGTCCGTCTTCCATCTTGGATTCGATACGCTTACCGTTGTAGTCCGGTCGATAGATACGCGGCGTGATAAAGAATAGGATCTCGTTTGTGTCACGAGCAGTTCTCTTTCTCTTGAAGAGATTTCCGATCAAAGGAATTCTCGACAATCCCGGAGTGCGGTCTACGATTTCACTTTCTGAATCGAACATCGCGCCACCCACGACGGTCGTACCGCCATCGGGAACCATTACTTCTGTCTGCATCCGCTGAACGTTGATCGGCGGAGCTCCACCACCGGAAACACCCGGAGCGGTCGAGTTGTTCTCAGCCACAACAGCGAGGATCACTGTGCCCACATTTGTGATCTGCGGGGTTACCTGAAGCCTCAGGGGAACCGGAACATACTCGGTTGTAACGATCACGGCACCTTCAGAACTGTTCGGCTGAACCGTGGTAACAGGAATCTGCTGCCCACTTTCGATCTCAGCCGCACGGTTGTTAAGCGTTGTGATACGCGGAGTTGCGATCGTCTTAACCTGACCCTTCTGCTCACCCGCGTGCAGTGCAGCGGTGATCTGAGTCGTGCCGAGAGCACTTGTAGTAAGCGTGGCGATCGTGTTGGAAACGATGTTTCCGAAATTCGTATTAACCGAACCGGAAGTCGAACCATTTCCGTTGACGCCCGAAGCAGATAGCTGAAGACCTAGGTCACGGCTGAAGTTGCGACTGGCAACCACGATTCTGGATTCGATTTCTACCTGCGGAGCAGGCTGGTCGAGGTAATATACGAGCTTGCGTAGAGCGGCAATGTTCTGCTGAACGTCCGTGATAATGAGCGTATTGCTGCGACCATCAACTTCAACCGTTCCGCGTCTCGAAAGCCTCTTCTGGACGATTCCGAGAATGCCCTGGTCAGCTCCCTGACCTTGGGCTCCTCCCATTCCGCCACCGGCACCTGCCGATTGGGTCATGCCGCCCTGGAATCCACCGCGTCCGCCTGCTTCACCGCCCAACGTGTTAATCGCACGAGCGTAGTTTAGACGTATAAACTCAGTGTAAAGAGGTGATTGATCGAGTTGACCTTCGCGAATCTCTTCTTCCTGCGCTCTTTCATCGGCGAGAGTCTTCTGCGCCGCGATACGTAGGATCGGCCCGTTGTGCTGAACCGCAAGTTCCTGCGAACGGAGAATCGAGTCTAAGGCGATATTCCACGGTACTTCGCTAACGTTTACCGTTACGGGAACTGCCTTTACGGACTTATCAATTACGAAGTTGATTCCGTACTGCTCGGTTATGTAGTTCAGGATATCTCGGATGTCAGCGTTTACAACATTGAGGTTGATTGCTTCGCCTCGAAACCCGGGTTCTCCGTAATTTTTGCCTTGGTTAACCGGCGACACGTCTTGTGCGATCGCGGCTAGTGCCAGACAACTCATTATTAACAAAGCAATTACGGTCTTGGAGCCGATCTTGCTTATACCTTTGAAAGTCATGTTTCTTACCTCACGAGTTGGTCTCATGTCAGAGTGTTTAGTGATTCGCCCCGGTAGGATCCGGAGCAGTTAAGAACTTGTTGATACCCTCTAGTTTTTCCGCCTTTTCTTTGAAACGGCTTTCTTCTTTTTGGGCGATTTCTTTGCCGACTCGGCCTCTTCCTTTTCTTTCGATCTGTTCATTTCTTCAAGAGGTGAGACGATTACTCCCGGCGTAGAGGCACCTGCTTCTTTCTTTTCAGCATTCGCACTCTGCGGTCTTTGGGTGTATTTCTTGTCATTGCTCGGTGCAGTTCCTTGAATGTCCTGCTGCATCGAATACTTTCGAAGTGCCATATTTTGAACTGAAGCGACGAATTTGCCGTTGCTCCATTTGGTCACTTTTCGGAATACAAGCCTGTTCTCTTCGACTGCTACGAGCTGACCGTCAAAGAATCTTTCGCCAGGATAGATCGTGTACGAGAGCTTGATCGGTGTAGCTTCGACCATAGCGGCGAAACCACGAGGCGTCTTGAAGATACCGGTTACCGTCATTTCATCCAGCAATAGTACGGATGTCACCTTCGGAATCGGTTGGCCGTTGATCGCTGCTTGCTCGCGAACTCTCTTGTAGTAGTCAATTCGAGCTTCAATTGGAGGGGCTCCTACTACCTGCGGTCCTTTCTTTACCTTGACAGGATTGGTCCCGACTTTTGCAGGGCCACTCGAACCTGTGGAAGGTCGAACGACTCTCGGCTTGGCGTAAGGCGGCTGAGCAAACGGATCCCGGCTCTGTGCCGAAGCTTCCGTAAAGCTGCCTGCGGCAATTACGAGCATTACCAGTCCGGCCGCAAAACCCAGGATTCGTTTTATAGTTAATTTGTTCTTCATCGCTTTTCTCTCGTAAAAAGATTGCATTTATAAGAATTCAGTTACTGACCGGCAGGCGCTGCGGGCGGTGCTGCAGGGGCACCTGGAACCGGTGCACCCGGAGCTGGCGCTCCCGGCGCCGGAGCCGCTGGTAATGGCTTACCATCCGGTCCGAGAACAGGTTTTCCGTCGGGGCCGATTTGGACTGGACTTGCGATATTGTCCAGATCATCCGGTGAAGCATAATAGGCTGTGAGAAGGAACTGGGCGTGAAGTGTCTTCCCAGCACTTTGTTTCTCGAGCTGCTTAAGGCTAAAGTCCGTGATCGAAACGATTCTCTGGAGTTTCGCCATCTTGTCGAAGAAGTCACGAAGGTTGTTGAAGTTACTATCAACCTCAACTTCCACGGGCTTCGCCATGATGAAGTCCTGTTGAGAATCATCTCTTGGCGAGAATCGGTTTACGATTAGCCTTGATTCTCTGGCAGTGTCCTGAAGACCTTGCAGTACGTTTGTAATCTCACGCTGTTCCGGCAACAAGACCTTTAGCTCGTCGTACTCTTCTTCTTTTGTGGCGTAAAGAGTCCGGAATTCGTTAATTCGCTGCGTTGCGATCTTTGCGGCTTGATTTCGTGCCCTAAGTTGAGCAACCTGATCGTTAACCGCTTGGATTTCGGCTCTTGTTCCGCTTGTCACGAAGTACCAGACCATCAGATAGACAATCGCTCCGAAGCTGATCAAGATGACTAGTTGCCAGTGCCAGGCTAGTGATTTGAGTTTTTCCATTGTTCGATACCTTTAGGTAGTTTTGCGTAAAACTTCTACTTACTAAGTGTTCGGCCTAGTTATCCGCCGAAAGTCCGACCTGCGGCTGATCGCCTTTTGCCGGTTGGGATTTTCTATCGTCATTAGAGGCGCTGAGCGTCTCGTCATCGGTCTTTCCGCGATCAGGCGTATACGCACAGCGAATCGTGAAGTCGATTACCTCGATCTTCGGAATCTCACCGCCCGGCGTTGCAGATGCGGTTTGCGCATCAAGCTCCTTACGCTGGGTTTCGATACTCAGATTGGAAAACAGACCAGAAGAGAATTCCAGGCTTCGACCAAACTGTGTAACCGCGGATTCATTTCTGGAGCTACCCTTAATCGTCAGCTGTTCGCCTTTCTGGTCAACGCTGGCGAGATAAATATCGGGCGTCATACCGATCCGTTCCCGAATCGATTCGAGTACGGCGCTCGGGCCTGCCTGCTCATTGCGGAGCTTTTTGATCGCCTCGATGCGCAGATCGATGTTCTTGATCTTGTTCTCGAGCTCTTTCTGCTCTTTCATAACAGCTTCGAGTTCGGCCGCTTTCTTCTTCTCTTGAGCGAGTTCGGCGTCAGCGAAGGACTTCGCCCTCGTTGTGCTGATCACGTCCCAACCAATCACGGCGGTTGTAAGAACAAAGACTGCAACTCCCATTAGCAGGAAGCGCGACATCGGACTGCCGACCTTCTTTTCAACCGTGACAACGGCGCTGCCTTGTCGTTCGGTAACAGAGTTTAAGAGGTTAATTCTTATCATTTTGCTTCAACTCCCCTGATAGCAAGTCCTACAGCTACAGCCATTTCCGGCATAATTTCACTTAGGTAATCCGGGTCAAATTTTCTGGTGTCTACCTTGATCTGGCGGAACGGATCGAGTACCTCAACCGGAACTTCCAGTTTCGAAGCAAGATCCTCTGACAATCCAACGAGCTTTGAGCCACCACCTGAGATGAGAATCTTGTCTACTGCCAGATCGTCGTCTTCAGCCGTCGCTCTATAGAAGTCAAACGTCTTCTGAATTTCCATTGCGACCATGTCGGTCACATTGTTCATCAAGGGCTCGATCGATTTCTCTTCAACATCTTCCATCGCTTCGGCAACACCGCGCTTAACGGCTTCAGCTTGTTCAAAGCTGTATCCGAGGCTCTTTTGAAGAATGTCTGTGAACTGGCTTCCGCCTACAGTGATGTCACGCGTAAACAGCGACTGTGTACCCTGAACGATGTTTACGTTCATGGTTGAGGCACCGATATTTAGCAATGTAACAACCTGTGAAGGATCCGGTTGGTAATTGACTTCGTAGCAGTTTTGAAGTGCGAATGTATCAACATCTATTACTACCGGAGCTTTTCCGGAGAGCTGGATGGCCTGCTTGATGTTGTCGAGCCTTTCCTTTTTGCATGCGGCGATCATCACGCTAGTGGCTTCATCGTCCTCAGCTGTGATGTGGTAATCGAGGCTTACATCTGAAAGGTCATACGGAATGTGTTCTTCGGCGTGCCAGTCGATCGACTCTTCAAGTTCGTCTCGCGACATCGCCGGTAGAACAATGTTCTTAATGATCACCGAGTGGCCGCTAACACCTGTTACAACCTGGTTCGCGTTTATCTTGTGATCGGAACAAACATTCTGAATCACCTCGGAAACTGCATTGAGCTCCATAATCTGTCCATCAACTACTGTGTCGTCAGGCAGATTCTCGAAGCCCAGGCTTACCAAACTCAGGTTGTTGATTTTTCCATCGAGCTCAACTACCTTTACGGAACTTGAGCCGACATCCAAACCGGCAACGCTTTTCTTTTTACCGAATAGCATTATCTTCTTTACTCCTTTCAGCTCTAAAGCCAATCCCTGCAACCGATATCCTGGGATGCTTTGTTGTAAGTTTGTTTTTCAAAATTGAAATTGGGAACCGGTTCTTTGTAGGTATGTTGTCGCCTTTGATCGGATTGACAGGAAAGACAGGATTTTCGATAGGTCAAACTGAATGATTAAAACCGGGTTCCCATTGTTCGTTTTTATTCGCGCTGATTTGGGGGGTAATACTTCCCGCGCGTAACTCGAAAAACGTTTACTCTAAGGCGACAGGACACAACACCGTCTAGTGCTGTCATTAACTAAGCTACACCATCTGCTAAACATGTGTCAACAGTTTTTTGCATTGTTTAACATCTTTTTGACACAGAATCTGTCATGGAAACGTCAGAATGAATGAATAGCTGAGCGGTTAGCGGTTAGCGGTTAGCGGTTAGCGGTTAGCGGTTAGCGGTTAGCGTAAGATATTTGGTCAATGGTCAATGGTCAATGGTTTAGTAGTTCATCTTTTCCCAGTAGCCAACATCTATCCATCGGCCGAGCTTGTAACCAACTTCACGAAAATGCGCCACTTTCTGGAATCCCAGTTTTTCATGAAATTTGATACTCATGTCGTTCGGTAACGCGATGCCGGCAATGATCGCATGAACGTGGGTGTCTTCGAGTTCTTCGAAAAGCTTTTCATATAGCTGTGTGCCGACTCCCCGCTGCTTCGAATCGTTCCTTACATAGATGGATACCTCCGCGGAGTGCTCGTATGCCTCCCGCAGCTTGAACCGGACCGCGTACGCATAACCGGCAATTTCGCCATTGTCATCCGCAACAAGAAAGGGGTACCTCTTGTTTACCGCAACTATCCTTGCAGCAGCCATCTCCTCCGAGAGTTCTTCCGTTTCAAAAGTGTGGTGAGTATTCTTAATGTAATAGTTGTAGATTTCGGCCACTTGGTCAGCATCAGTCTTTTCAGCTTTTCGAATCTCGAACATAACCTTGCCTTGGGATTTTCAGACCATTTTACTGTTTTGCTCATCTTACTACCGGCTACACCATTTTTCTAGATTTATGCTGTTTTTTTCGAAAACTATTCTTATTTGCATCCTTTGCTTGTCCTTGTGTTTCGATGCAACAGGACAAATCCAAACCGGATTTGTCGCGCCTCAGGACACCGACAACGAAATAGACATAAACCTAAACAATCATTTTTTTGCGATCAACCCTTCCGTTCCGAGTAAGAACGTACTTGTTGTCTTTTTTCCGGGCACCGGCGGTGTCCCCTTCGTTTACCGCGAGATCATAAGAAACGCAGCGGAGCTCGGGTTTCATTCAATTGGCTTGAATTATCCCAATGATGAGGCGGTTAATTTCCTATGCAGGCAGGGCACCCTTGACTGCCATGCCGATGTACGACTCGAGATAATCGATGGAACTGACCGCGGATCCCTGGTGGACGTCAGCCGGGCTAACTCCATTGAAAACAGATTGATCAAGTTGTTGCAATATTTGAATACTGAACGCCCATCAGAAGACTGGGGACAGTTCCTCGACACTGGCGAAACCGCCTGGACAAAGATCGTCGTTGCCGGCCACTCGCAAGGCGGTGGGCATGCCGGTATCCTTGGCCGTTTTAGACCGGTCAGAAGAGCACTTATGTTTGCAGCCAACGACTTCAGCGGCGCACTTGGAATGCCGGCCAACTGGATATCGATGCCCGAAACAACCCCAAACGCTTCCACACCTGACAAGTTCAGGGCGTTTTCCCATACAAATGACGAGCTGGTGAACTTTGAAACCGCAAGCACGATCTCGTGGCCGCTGTTCGGAATCGACAGGTTTGGCCGGCTCGTTAATGCGGACGACGCGACGGGTGTTCTTGTAGAAAGCAATTCGTACACAAGTACCAGGGAATGCGGCAACCACCATGGTTGTGTGGCCGTCGATCAGAGACTCGTTTATGAAGACGGGGTTCCAGTGTATAAGCCGGTATGGGATGCACTTCTGGAAAACGCCGAAAGCGAAGTTTTTATTTCGGATGTAAAGTTTCTTCGGAAAGCAGAAGTGACGACAAGACCCTACGCGGGGCAAACAGCAAAGCGGTACACATTACAGATAAATGGCGGAGGATTCACAATCGGATCTGTGGTACGTCTGGGGACTGTTGGATGTGTGGTCGTCTCGAGTTCGGAATCGCAGATCGTTGTTGCGCTACCCGCCGGCAAGGTCGGTACAGAGCGCTCGCGAAGGATAAGGGTTACCAATCCCGACGGCTCCAAATCAAATCTGATCTATTATTGACCTTTCAATTCCCACTTTGCGACCGTCTCGAAGTGCACCTCGTCCGGTCCGTCCGCGATACGAAGCATTCTGGAAATAGTATAAGCAAAAGGCAGGAAGGTATCCTGGCAAACACCCGCTCCTCCGTGGACCTGGATGGCACGGTCGATGACGTTGGAAGCCATTTGCGGAACAATTGCCTTGATCATGGCGATCTCTTTTCTCGCAGATTTGTTTCCATGGGTGTCCATCATCCACGCGGTCTTTAGAACAAGCATTCTTGCCGCGTCGATTTCACATCGTGATTCTGCAATCCAATGTCTTATCAATCCACGCTCAATCAGCGGCTTTCCAAATGGACTCCGTTCCGAAGCCCGTTCTTTCATCGACTCGAGCGCGCGTTCTGCAAGGCCGATCAAACGCATTGAATGATGCACCCTTCCGGGTCCGAGTCTTCCCTGTGCGATCTCGAATCCCTTGCCTTCACCCAGGATGAGGTTTTCGGCCGGCACCCTGACATCGTTGAAACTGATTTCCGCGTGACCATTTGGCGCGTCATCGTAGCCAAACACATCTAGCATTCGTTCGATAACAACCCCTTCCGCATCCAGCGGAACAATGATCATTGACTGCTGTCTGTAGACTGAAGCTTCGGGATCGGTCTTCCCCATAAAAATGGCGAACTTACATCTGCGGTCCCCCGCACCTGTTGACCACCACTTCTTACCGTTCACCAAATAGTGGTCACCGTCTCTTTTGATCAACCCGCGTATGTTCGTAGCATCGGATGAGGCAATATCGGGCTCGGTCATCGAAAAACAGGAACGAATGTTTCCTTCCAGTAGCGGACCCAGGAACTCCATCTTCTGCGCCTCACTGCCGTACATATGCAGCAGCTCCATATTGCCCGTGTCAGGAGCCGAACAATTGAACACTTCCGAACACCAGTAAACCTGGCCCATGATTTCTGCGAGGGGCGCGTAATCAACGTTAGAAAGTCCGGAGATGTCCGGTAGGAATAGATTCCAAAGCTTTTCCTCTTTCGCCTTCGCCTTGAGCTCCTCTATTAACTGGACCGGTGCCCAGCGATCACCGGCATCGACTTCTTCCCGGTACCGCTGTTCGTTAGGATTTATGTGCTCCTTCATAAACGAAAGAAGCTTTTGCGCCGTAGACAAAGATCGCTCGGAATGTTTGAAATCCATAGCTATGACGTCTCCGCCCGCGATTCAGTTTCGAGAGCTTCTTGAATCAAATCCACGAGCCCTCTCAGGCCTTTCGTTACATCCGACCCCATATGAACCCGCAACGCGCGTCTGCCGCGATCGACCAGGACCTCAAAATCACCGCGCGACTGCGCCGCTTTCACAACTCCAAAACTATAGTTGCTCTCTGGAACATCCAGGTCATTCGCATCATCGGAAGTTATTTGCAGGAAGACCCCGTTTGCAGCACCTCCCTTGTACGCCTGACCGGTTGAATGAAGAAACCGTGGCCCAAATCCCACAGAAGTCGCGACGCCATATTTCCCAAGGATCAGCGAACGGATTTCCTGCAGCAGTTCCCGGGTAGAATCGTTCATTTCGATATATGCAAGAATGGCAAAGTAATCACGTTTTCGAATCCGCCTGAAATGTTCCCGCAATACAGTAAGTGTTTCAGGATCCGTCTTCTGGCCAATGCGACCGGCAAGCTCTTTGTCTCCATGAAAGGCAAATTCACCCGAAACCAGGAATGGATTATCCGCGGGCAGCTCTCCGCTTTTTTCATACGCGTCGGTCAACTTTCGCGCCTCGATTTTTGCTGACTCTACATCCGGTTGGTTGAACGGATTGATTTCCATCAGAGACCCGGCGACCGCGGTCGCAAATTCCCAGCGAAAGAACTCCTGCCCCAATGTTTCGACAGAAGGCAACTCGACCGCTACATAAGGCTGGTTTTCATCCGACAGCTCAAGTTTTTCTCTTTCAAACCGCTCGTCTCCTTCCATTGTAAGAAAAGCGAACAGGCGGTCATTCCCATAGCTTTCTCCGGGCTGAAGCGGCTCCAGGTCGACTGGCACGATCGATACTCCTTCCTTGCCTGTACTTTCGGCGATGAGCTGCTCCATCCAGGCTCCCAGATCAAAGATCTCGGGCGACGTAAAGATAGTGAGCTTGTCGCGTCCTTCGCGGTGGCAAAGCCCCATGATCAGGCCAAGCATCGCGGCAGTATTGTGATCCGCGGATTCGCGTGCTTCGCTAACTGCCTGGATGGCTTTTCCAAGAAAACTCTCGACATCGATCCCCATCGCCGCGGCAGGCGTCATGCCAAAAACAGAAAGGGCAGAAAATCTTCCGCCAACAGTAGGCTCTCCATAGAAGACCGCCCGGAAGTTTTCCCGCATTGCGACTTCTTCCAGTTTTGAGCCCGGATCGGTGATCGCAACGAAATGGCTTCCCGCGTTTTCTTCTCCAACCTCATCACATACGCGTTTGTAAAAGTACGCCTTGAATGTATTCGGCTCCAAGGTTGAGCCGCTCTTGCTTGCAACAATAAAGAGAGTCTTCGGAATATTCAGCTTTGAGTCCAGCGCACGGATCTGGGCGGGCACCGTGGAGTCAAGGATATGAAACTGCTGTTTCCCGAACGTCAACGCAAGTACTTCAGGACAAAGTGAAGACCCGCCCATGCCGAGAAGTACCACGGACTCGAAACCTGCGGAAGAAACTTCATCGGCAAAAGCTTCGTACTTCTGCCGCTCTTCGAATTCTTTCTCAGCGATATCCAGCCACCCGAGCCATTCGTCCTCTCCATCATCCGTCCAGACCGAAGCATCTTTTTCCCAAATCCGGTTGATTAGGTCGCCCCTAAAAGCGGCACTTTTTAGGTCCTCAAATTTGTGGTCGAGCTCGTCCGGAAGCCAATAGTGAAATGAGTTCTGCATATGCCAACAATCTATCACAGGAAGTCTCGAATTCTGACTGTAGAATGCAGGAAAAACGAGACCGAAATGAACCGATTTCTGGAACCCGGGAACTTAAAATTCGTATAAACTAGTGACATGTCGAAAACTATCTAAACCGCGTTATAACTCGAGTCACGGTCCCGATGAAGCACCGGACCGCCACTTGGCGGTTTCGCAAATGAGCTATCGGTTAGTATTGTTGTAAGGAGCTAAAATATGAGAAATATAATTTTGATCACAGTAATCGCATTGATCGCCGTTTCGGCGGGCTGTTCGTGGCGGCAGCCGGCGGAAGGAACCGTGGAAGTAAAAACAATCTACGGAGAGGCTGTCGATGTAGTCGCAACTTCCGATGGCGGTGTTTATGAAGACGCATATGGCTGGCACTGGAGAGATGACTACTACGAGGTAAATCTTCGCGCCAAGACCGAGACATTCAAGGTATCCGCTTCAAGCAAGGACAACGCGGGACTAACCCTTCCAATTTCCATTACTTATTCGATTCCCGGTGACAAGGCTAATGTCATCGCTTATGTAAAGAAGTTCGGATTGACAGAAGATGAGCGGAAAAACCGCAGGACTCCGGTCATCAAAAGCCGGATCGAAGACATTACTCGAAAGAACACGGCCAAGTTTGACGCGTATGAACTGTTGATCAGCCAGCAGGGGATCCAGCAGGAAGCCCTGAAGGACCTGAAAATCATCTTCAACAACCAGCTGAACGCGAGAATCGAATCAGTGGTCGTCGGAAAGCCCGACTTTATCGACGACGGTATCGAGGTTGCGGGCAGCCGGGTTGTTGCGGCCAAGAAAAAGCAGGAAGAGGAAGAAGCACTTAAGAAGGCGGCTGAAACCCGTATCGAGAGGCTTAAGATCGAGGCGCAGACCTTTGAGAACCCGAAGATGTACGCGATCGAATTGCAGAAACTTCGCATTCAGGAGGCACAGGCATGGTCCAAGCACCAGGGAACGCTTGTTCTCGGCAGTAACGCCTCGCCGATGATTCAGGTGAAATAGAATGGGACGAATTGTCGTACTTGTACTTCTTTTACTGGTAATTTCCACCGTCGTGTTTATCGGTGGTTCATATCTTGTCGTTTACTGGCGGGATACGACACGCCGCTGGAGGCTCGAAAAACAAGCCGACCGTAAACGGCAGATCCGTGAGGCCAAGGAAGAGTTTATGGAATCGGCCAAGGCGATGGATGAATTAGGAAGTCGCGACAAGAAATAGGTTCCCAAGAAAGCGGGTTCCTTGATAAGATCAACGGCTATGAGAATCAAGATATTGATTGTCGCGGCCGTTTTTCTATTTGCTGCAGATGTAACAGCGTCCGAGTGCGCGACAAACGCAAAAGTCGTAAAACCAAAACTCGATATCAAGACCCGTGCGACCTTCCTGGCGAAGAAAGCCGCGGCGGAGTCCAGGTTTCGATTCAATCCGGAAAACGCTGAGGCGATGATCTGGGTCGGAAGGCGCACAGCCTACCTTGGCGAATACAAGAAGGCGATCGAGATCTATACGAACGGGATCAGGAAGCACCCGGAAGATGCGCGTTTTTACCGCCACCGCGGCCACCGCTATATCTCTATTCGCTGTTTTGACGACGCGATAAAGGACTTTGAAAAAGCCGCCGAGCTGTTCAAAGGAAAACCGGACCAGGTCGAACCGGACGGTCTGCCAAATGCACTAAATATCCCTACTTCGACCCTACAATCGAATACGTGGTATCACCTCGGGCTTGCACATTATCTAAAGGGCGATTTCGAAAAAGCCCTGACAGCCTATCGATCATGCCTCTACGTATCAAAGAACCCCGATATGTTTGTGGCGACGGCAAATTGGCTCTATGTGACGCTGCGAAGATTGGGCAAGGAAGAAGCCGCCTCTGAAATGCTCGACCTGATTGAGGATGATCTCGACATCATCGAAAACGATAGCTATTTCGACCTGTTGAAACTCTACAAAGGCGACAAGACAACAGCCGAACTGGCCGGCGCCAAGGGAGATGCGCTTTCGAATGCGAGCGTGACCTACGGACTCGGAAACTGGGCACTGATCAATGGAAACAAGAAAGAGGCGAAGGTTTTTTTCGAAAGGGTATTGAGCGGAACGCAGTGGTCGAGTTTTGGGTATATCGCATCGGAAGCGGAGATGGCGAGACTTAAGACTGAAGACTGAGAACTGAAAACTCGCGTTTTGGTTTCCCAATTCGCCATGTGATGAATGAGCACCGAAAATGGAGCGCGGGCATCCTGCCCGCCATGAGCGAAGCGAAAACGAGATAGCGAAAAAGTGTTGCAGCCGGCTACCGCCGGCGATTCTGATCAGTCTCAGTCCCGAAGGTACTTCCGGTCCTTCAGTTCATCCGGAAGCAACGAATCGTTGTCATCCGATGTGCTCTTTTTCCCATACCCAACCCGCTTCATAAGCTCCGTCGGAGCGTTTCGTATCTCCATAGGAACAGGAAGGTTACCGTGACGCTTTACGTCATTCATCGCTTCCTTGTAGGCGTTGTACGCACTGCGGTCCTTTTTTGCGTTCGAGAGATACGCGACACCGTGCGCGAGATTGATGGCGGCTTCAGGTAGACCAATTGTTTCAACCGCACGGAACACGGCATTCGCCACGACAAGCGCCGTTGGCTGGGCAAGCCCGATATCTTCAGAAGCGAATATCACCATTCGCCTGGCGATAAACTTCGGGTCTTCCCCGGCGTCGATCATCCGGGCCATGTAATACATCGCCGCGTCAGGTTTGCTTGCCCGCATCGACTTGATAAACGCACTAATCGTGTTGTAGTGCTCTTCGCCTCTCTTGTCGTATCTGAGGAACTTTGACTGTAGCGCGTTCGTGAGATTTGCGACGTTTATCTCTGAGTAGAGCTCATTCGTGTTTTCGAGCATCGTGATTGCCTGTCTCGCGTCGCCGTTCGCCATCGAAATCATCCATTCCCGAGAAGCATTGTCGATCTCAAAACCGGTACGGCCGATGATCTCTGCCATTTCTTCTTCATTTAATTCTTCGAGAACAAATACCCGAAGTCGGGACAGCAATGGTGAGATGACCTCAAAACTGGGGTTTTCGGTAGTCGCTCCGATCAGGACAAGTTCCCCGCTTTCGACATATGGAAGAAGGAAGTCCTGCTGGGCCTTATTGAATCGATGGATCTCATCCAGAAAGAGAACCCGAGGCCGGTCGTCCGAAACCGGAGTTTCGATGATCTTTCTGATGTCCGGCTTCCCTGCTGAAACGGCGGAAAGTTCATGAAGATCCGCGTTTATAGCATTTGAATAGATACGCGCGAGAGTTGTTTTACCGACACCCGGCGGACCCCATAAAACAAAGGAGAGTACATGTCCGTTTTCGATTGCTTTCCTGAGAGGTTTTCCCTCCCCAACCAGGTGTTTTTGACCCACATAACCTTCGAGAGATGTGGGTCTTATTCTATTTGCTAGAGGCTCGTTCATTTAAATGGACAATGGACAATGGACAAAGAATAATCCGCTACTATACCCACTTTCTATCCTGCTGATATTCCGGTTCCCGGACATTGAAGTTTGAACTTTAAACTTTGAACGAATTGTCCATTGTCCATTGTCAATTGTCCATTTACGCCTCCAACCACGAGCGCAACATCGCTTCCTGTCTATGAAACGCGTGTTCGGGTTCACCGGCTTTTGTCATCGGCAGCTTAAAGAAAACGGACAGCTGCTCCTGGACTCCGCCCTCTCCGCGTCTTTTCGCAAACTCCAGACACCTTGCGATCTCAATTGCCAGCGGCGCCGCGAGTATCGAATCCTTGCATAGGAAATTCACTTTGAGCTGCATCGACTGCCCCAGAAACCCAGAAAAGTCTATGCTGTCCCAGGCTTCTTTGTCGTCCCCACGCGGCTTGTAGTACCTGATGTCAACGATGTGGTCTTCGACGTCATACCCAAGTATTGTGCGCAAGACCGAATGCTTTGTTTTTACTTTTGAGGCAAGAGAGTCTTCGTTGGAAAGAGCGAGGCCGTCTCGATTGCCGAGGATATTTGTCGAGTACCAGCCATCTACCCTGAGCGCTCTGGACCGCAAAGCCGGTGCCAGCACAGTCTTGATAAAAGTCTGTCCCGTCTTACCGTCCTTTCCGGCAATCGGTACTCCCTTAGTTTCAGCTAATCGCATCAGAGCCGGAATATCAGCTGCTATCGACGGGGTGAAATTGCCGTATGGAATTCCTTCACAGATCGCCGCGTATGCATAAAGCATCGCGGGCGAGACAGCCGGTGAGTTTTCATCGAGAGCCGCCTCGAATGCTTCAGTCGAGCCGAATTCTGGAATCGAGAGCTCTGTAAGCTTCTCGGTAGATGCCAGGTTGATCACAACAACTTCTGCAGTTCTTTCATGAAAACCCGCAAGATGACTTCTGATCTGTGCGATCGCGTCGCGGTGATCCATGCCACCGTCGAAGTTTTCACCCTCGATATTCGAAAGAAAAGAGGTGTTACCGACCGCCCTCCAGGGCACCACGGAAGCCAGTGCTTCCTCGACAGCGGCAAACTGTTTTAAAGAAAGCACATCGTGAGAAACCGCAGCCTCTGCAAGAGTCGCCGGATTGAGGTCCCAACCGGCGAACTCGATCTCCGAATAGCCTATAAGATCGGAATCGAGACCCGCAAGAGGAAGCCCGCATGTATCTATGAGTCCTTGTTTTAGTAGTTCTATGCCGGAGACCATTGTCGTCCCGACAGCCCCGCCGATTCCGACGATGGCGACTCCAAGTTTACTTTTCATCGTTAACGCTAATCATATCAAGGGATAGTGCAAAATTGGCAACGGCAATGAAATGAAAAATGGAAAATGGACAATTACGGGATAAGCAAGTCGGACCAGTATTGCTCAGAATTCAGTGTAGCCTGGGAATAATGGTTCAGAATTTGTGTTGATTGATCAGTGAGAGTTCGCTTTTAATTGAAATCATTATCAATTGTCCATTTTCCATTATCCATTTGATTCCCAATGTCCATTCGATTCTCATTCTCCATTGTCCATTCAATCCGCTGTCGCTTTCTTTGCGATACGTCCGAGCGCCCCTACAAATCGGTTGAACTGAGCGAAGCGCCGATCCTTGGTCTTCCCTTTTGCATACCGATAATAGATCTGCTGCGCGATCACCGCGATCTTAAATGTCCCGAACACATAATAGTAGCTGATATTTGAAACGTCCCGTCCGGAGAACTCCGCATACAATTCGGCAATCTCCTCACGAGAGACCGATTCCATAAGCACCCTTGGATTAAAAGGCATCGACATTAACTCATCTCCCGATACAGGCGACATCCAGTATCCAAGTGTTGTTCCAAGATCCATCAGAGGCGAACCTATCGTCGCCATTTCCCAATCGAGTACTGCAACCAAGCGTGCCGGGTTCTCCGGGTCTAGAACCACGTTGTCGAACTTGTAGTCGTTATGTACAACGGACGAACCGTCATCATCCGGAATCCGCTCGTTTAACCACCCGATTACGTTTTCGATATCCGGCCATTCGTCCGTCCGGGCCTTTCTGTACCGTTCACTCCAGCCCACAACCTGCCGTTCGGCGTATCCATCGGGCTTTCCAAGACCACCCAGCGCCTCGCTACCTGTATCAATGGCGTGAAGATCCGCGAGATTTCGTACAAAGCCTGCAACCACTTTCTTTGGATCAGGTTCTGTTTTGAATGGCCAATCTCCGCGGACGACAACGCCGTCGCGTCTCTCCATCAGGTAAAAATCAGATCCGATTACAGACGGATCATCACAAAAAAGCAGCGGCTTCGGCGCGGGCGCGTAAACGCCGTTCAATGCCGTTAGGACGCGGAACTCCCTGGACATGTCGTGGGCTGTCGCAACACGGTTTCCGAATGGAGGCCGTCGCAAGACAAATTCCTTTCCGTTAAACTCTACAAGATAAGTAAGATTGGAACTCCCCGCCGGAAACTGCCTGATTTCAACTTCATTAACAGTGCTGCCCAATTCCCGTTCGAGAAATTCTCGAAGCGGACCAATTTCAATTTCCTCACCTTTCCTGATCTTTCTTGTCTCACTCATATCTCAACTAACAAGGAAACAGCTACTCCCTTTTCGCAACCTTCTGAAGATCCAAATCGTTAGATAAACTGTATACCCGGGCGTTCAATATGACATATAAGTTTCAGCAGTTGAAATCGTTTCTATTCCTTGTTTCTTTTGTCGTTATATTCGTTTTTGCGGTCAAAGCGCAAAACCGGACCATGGCAGTTACTTTTGACGATTTACCGATGACCGGACGGGCAGAATCCCTAGCGGAAGCTAAAGAGGTGAACAGGGACCTGCTCGCAAAGCTTCGAGCTGCAAAGATCACCGCCACCGGCTTCGTAAACGAAGGCAAGCTTTTCTATCTCAACGAAATCGATGAGCGGACGGACCTTTTGGACCAATGGCTCGAGCAAGGTCACGATCTTGGCAACCACACTTTTTCCCACATTCCGATCAACTCCTCAAGCGTTGAAGATTACAAGATAGACCTGATTAAAGGAGAAACCGTAACACGCAAGCTTCTCGAGAAACACGGCAAGACGCTCCGCTATTTTCGGCACACACAGCTTCGAACAGGACCTACCGACGAATACCGCAGAAAGCTCTCTGAGCTCTTGAAACAAAGGCAATACTCCGTCGCGCCCGTAACGATCGACAGTAATGAGTATCTTTTCGCGGTCAGGTATTCTGAAGCGAAGAACCGTTCAGACCGGGAAATGCAGGAAAAGATCGTAGCAGCGTATCTGGTCTATATGGAACAAGTTACAAAGCATTTTGAAAACATCTCCCGCGAGTTCCTGGGTTATGAAGTCCCTCAGGTCCTGCTGCTACATGCAAATGCACTCAATGCCGACCATTTTGACAGGCTTGCGACGGTATTCCGAAAACGCGGTTACCGCTTCGTTACTCTAGACACCGCACTTGAAGATAAGGCATACGGCCTTCCGGAGGTCACGTCCCGGCGTGGTCTTTCCTGGATACACAGGTGGATGCTCGCAAAAGGTCTTGAAATGAAAGAAGAGCCATCCGAGCCGGCGTGGATTCGCACGTCCCTTTATAGGTGATCGTGCGTTTCAAAACCTCATGTGTTTGTTTAACAATTGACAACGAATGTGTATAATTAGGGTCTTAAAGCGTGTTTATCACAAAAGCAACGCACCAGTTTTGTTTTGGCATCTACATTAAGATGCCGCATTCCGCAGCTCCTTAACTAGTCCAGTAAAACCATTCCGGTTGTTCTTTTCGGAGGAAATATGTCGTTTCATACCAAATTCGCCAGAGTCCTGGCCGCTACAGCACTGATCGCCCTCTTTTCAGTATTCGCATTCGCTGACGTTATCAAGCTGAAGGACGGAAGCACCATTAAAGGCAAGATTCTTAGTTTTACCAATGGTCAGTTCATTATTTTGATAGGTTCCGGAGAACGCCAAAGACAGATGCGTTTCTTTGCGGATGAAATCGAGTCGATCGAGTTTGATTCAAAGCCGGTTCCAATGAATGCCTCGAACAACACGAGTGAGAATTCTCCCCCGAATTACACAACCCAGACTAAAGGCGACTCGACAATCATTACTGTCGGCTCGAAGACACCGAATCCGCAGTCAAATACGACTGTTGTCAAAAGTGCACCTCCGACCGAAAAAGTGTCTTCGAACACCAACGCCATTAAGCCAATACAGATTCGTGTGAAGGTATTGGCAGACAACACAGCTAACGGTTGGACAAACGCAGGATGGGTTGTGCGTAAGGGACAGCGGATCCGAATCAACGGTTCAGGTCGTATCTCGCTGGGGAACGGAAGGTACTCCGGGCCAAAGGGAATCTCGACGCTTCCAGACGCGAACAAGCTGATAGGCGACAAACCTACCGGAAGCCTCATAGCCGTTATTGGCGACGACAACAATGACTTTATCCATATCGGCGACAGCATAGAATTTGTCGCCGAACGAGACGGTGCCCTTTTCCTTGGCGTGAATGAAGGTGTACTGGATGACAATACAGGGTCATTCGAAGTAACAGTAGAAATCGATCCAAGAATCGGAAGCTGATTGACATATCTGAAACGACTGAGGGGAAGCGTCAATTGGCGCTTCCTTTTTTGTTTTGAGCCTTGTTTTTCTTGATTTATGCCAACCAAAAGCGGAGAATCGGTATCTAAAGTTGAAAAGTCC
Organism: Pyrinomonadaceae bacterium; assembly: GCA_013003215.1. Lineage (GTDB taxonomy): Bacteria > Acidobacteriota > Blastocatellia > Pyrinomonadales > Pyrinomonadaceae > Aridibacter. The sequence continues at coordinate 16,644 of JABDKD010000125.1, read as the reverse complement.
TGATCGTAAAATTATGCGAGTTGAAATCCTTCAGAAATACGTTGCCCTTTTTGCCGTTTTTTCGGTTTTGTCACTTGGTTTCGTTTCCGAGGCGCCTGCACAATCGCGACCGCAGCGGCCGAAAACCACGAACCAGAAAAAGAACAACCGTCCTCAGCCAAAGACTCCCGAACAGATCCAAAAAGAAAAGGAAGCCGCAGAACAGGCTGAAGAAGACCGCAACGCGATTATTGATGACGAAGTATTGGTGATCGACACAAAGATCGTCAGCGTGGATACCGTGGTATATGAGAAGAAAAGCGGACGTATTGTCACCGGTTTGACTCGTGAGAATTTCGCCGTTTTTGAAGAAGGAAAAGAACAGGAGATCACGGCATTCTCGATGCCGGATGCACCGATCACGGTCACGTTGGTACTGGAATACAGCAAGTGGAGCGAGCTATTTGGCAGCGCCAGCGGTGGTGGGAGATTCGAACCCGGCCACTACGAAGCGATCAGGCCGGTCGCACAATACGTTTCAAATTTCATCAAACCTCCCAACGACTATGCTTCGGTAGTAGCCTTCGATATGAGGCCAACTCCGATCACTGATTTTACAAATGATCCGAATCGGTTCAGGCAGACCGTAAGCCTCCTGTTGCGAAACAGGCCGGCTTTTAGGGAAAACAACCTTTTTGACGCAATGAAATTTGCACTGATCGGCGGAAAAGCGGATTCGGTTGTTTTGGAAGAATCAAAAGAAAGGAAATCTGAATACGCCGGCATGGTTGATGTGAAGACGGGCCGGCGGGCCATTATTCTCGTTGCATCGGGGATAGACACGTTCAGCAAGACAAACTATGACGAGATTAAGAGCCTCGTTGAGCAATCGGGTATTCCTTTTTTCATCATCAGCACGGCAAACCTCTTCTATAAGAAATACGAACACCTGCTTGGCCCGACAGATTCGCTCACGGGCGTACCCGGCAGACTAACTTTCCTGCAGGCCAGGAATCAGATGAACCACTTTGCAAAGACTTCGGGTGGAGCACATTTTGAAATGACATTCCCCGGCGAGATCCCGGGTATCTTGCAGTCGATCGACGCCCTCATGCGCAACCAATACAGCATCGGTTATGACGCGAATGATGGCCTCAAACCGGGCAAAAAGTACAAATTGAAGGTAATGGTCGACGTCAATGGGGATGGAAAGTACGACAACAAGCAGTTTGAAGTGAAGCACCGACCGTATTTCAGAACACCAAAAGAAAAGAAAAAGAAGAAGAAGAAAAAGAAATAGACTGAACGTACCTTACTTAGCCGGCATTTATTTTGAGACTAAACCTATCGTTAGTCGTATACAGCTCGGCCTTTTTACCTGAAAACAGCTCCGATTGCTTAAGGATCATCGGCAAACCGCCCTGCGGTATGTTCACGCCGTATTCCCTTCTCCTGAAAATCGATGAGATCTGAGGGTTGACCCTCTGGGTAATTCCGAAACGAATCGCTCTCGATGCAGGCGGAACAAATCCCTGCGTCCGCCGGGGGTTTTCAAACTGGATCGAATCGTCGAATATGCTAATCGTGGTGGGTATCTCCCGCAAAGCAAGATCCCTGTGCATCACAAGGTTTGCCAGGGCTTCTTTGATCGAGTAGAGATGATACGCAGGCCTTGGGGCGACCACTTCTTCCTGCTCTTTCGACTTGCCCAACCTGTGTTTGAACAGGTCGCAATACTTTTCGATAAACTCCAGCGACGAATCGTACAGACTCAGCAAATTCCCTTCAAGCCTTTTTGTTTCAACGACTTCTGAAGAGCCATACGCTCCGGAATACCTTGTGACTTCGATCCCGGCGGCGGGCAGCACTGACTTAATCCGTTCGTCTTTACCAAAGAGCAATACCCCGGCGACAGTTGGGACAAAATCCTCTCCTCTTCCGACGGCCAACAGTAGGTCTCTCTTCAATACGGTCTTGGTTTCATAAACGCCGTGGCTGCTTGAGCCGTTCGCATCAAAGGCACCGACAAAGCTCCAAAGGACAGCATCATCAAAATGCTCGGCCTTAAAGCCCCTTAGCGGGATGTTTTCGTAGTAAAGCGGTCTTGCTTCATCAATAAGCTGTGAGAGCTCTTCCCTGGTGGCCTCTCGTTTTTCGGGTCCTGTTCGAATATAGAACTTGCCGTTCGCTGTTCTGTACGGCCGGTTTTTTCCCTGCACCTCAAGGGCAACAATTCGTTTCCCGTTATCAAAAGCGACGGTATCGATGAGAGGAACCAACGGCGGAACAATTTCTTCCCGGCAAATCCTGACTAGTTCCTCCTGAACCCGACCGGGATAACGAACACCCTGAATCAACAATTGATCGGTAACGCCAAACACAACCGTTCCCCCTGCAGTGTTGGCAAGTGCGACAATTTCCTGGCTAATTTTTTCGGAATTCGAGAGCTTGAGTTTCAGCTCGAGATAGGTATCTTCGCCGGCGCGAATCAGCCGAACCAACTCGGTCCTTGTAGTCTGCGACAAAGGCTGGTTGAGAACATATTCCTGAAAGGATCGTTCAGAGGAAGAAACATGCCGTTGGCTGTTTCGAAATTTTTTTCGTGCCATTTCAAGCGCAGACAATTTTCTATTGACGGCGTCTACTGCCCGCCCAAACCGCTAAAAAACGGTTACTGGAATTGTATCTATTGAAGCATTGAAGAGGCACTGAGGGCAAGGGTAGGGTGCAGGAGTGTAGGTTTGCAGGAGAGCAGGCGGGTAGGTATGAATGTATGAAGGTGTGAAAGAGCGATTCCTCTCGCTATCCCGCACACTTGCTCACCTACCCTCCTACCTTCCTACGCTCCTACCCTCCTACCCTCCTTCGTTCCTGCACGCCTTCTCATCCCTTCAAATCTTCAATCGAGGCTCCGAAATTAATATGAAAAACGCTTAATCCAACAGAAAGAGCCGGAACAGATTTAATTCCTTTTGATTCAGCTTCGGATATCCGTTCGGGTTGATCGCCAAGATGAATCACTTCGATCTCAAAACGATCCTTGTCAATGGTCTCAAGGATCATCGTTTCCGCATCTATGCATACCGGACATCCGGCGTGATAAAACTTTGCTTCATTTTTCATTCGTAATAGTCTCCTTTATGTGAATCGTGGTGATTTTTGTCGCCACTTCTGCCATACTCTAGCAAGTAGGGAATGAAGATGTAAGTAGTTACTTTTAAGTCACTTAGGTACTTTTTGGTGTATTTTGATGCATGCAAAGGAGAAAAAAAATCGCTCTAACGACGCCATGTTCCGTATGGTAGAGGACATCATCGGGTGCAAATGGTCGCTTTCGGTGCTCAATCTGATCAAGAATGGGATCAATCGCCCCGGACAAATGGAACAGAGCGTCGACGGATTATCTAAGAAAGTCCTTAACGAAAGACTAAGAAAACTGGTAAGATACCGGATCGTCGAAAAAACTGTGTTCCCGGAAAGCCCGCCCCGAGTAGAATACGATCTGACGCCATTTGGATTGAGATTCGTTGACATCCTCGAAGCGATCGAGTCCTTGGATCGCGAATTTTCGGAAAACAATAGTTAATTCGACGTTTTTCAAGAATAAAGTGGAAACAGAACCTATTATCGCCTACGTCGGTCTTGGATCGAATGAAGGATTCCGAGCCGGAAACATATTGCTTGCGGTACGTGGCCTTATGGAAGCCGGTCTGCCCGTGGTCCGATTGTCAGCGCTCTATGAAACAGAGCCTGTTGGCACTGATGGGCATGGACCATATCTGAACATGGTGGCCGAGATCGAAGTTCCCGAAAACATCGCTCCTTCCCAGATAATGGCCAGGATGGTCAGAATTGAGTATCTACTCGGCAGGAGGCACAAGTTCTTGCAGGCCCCCAGAACCATTGATCTGGATCTTCTGTTCTTCGGCGACACAGTTATTGATACAGAATTCCTTATCGTTCCACATCCACGATTGCATAAAAGGAGATTTGTTCTCGTGCCCCTGGCAGAACTCGAGCCTGATTTGATGCATCCCGTCGTAAAGAAAACGGTTACCGAATTGCTGGATGAAGTCGAAGATGATTTCAACGTCGCCCGATGGAGTCCGGATCCAAGGAAGGGGAATAGATCGGAGTCAATTCATATAAGCGCTTCTTCGGGAAGCTAGCATTAGTTATCCCTAATAGCTACACTATTTCACGCTATGGCATATCTAAAACCAGACAGGCCTGAAAAGGTTTATGTTCCCGCTCTTCGAAAAGCAAAAAAGAAGGGAAAGAAGTTGGCTTGTCTTACCGCCTACGATTATCCGACAGCAAGGATCGTCGATGAAGCCGGTGTTGAGCTGATTCTGGTCGGTGACAGCATCGGGAACGTCATTCACGGTTACGGAAACACGATTCCGGTGACCCTGGACGAGATTGTATCGGCAACCAAGGCTGTCAACAGGGGTTCGAGTCGTGCACTGATCGTTTCCGACCTGCCGTACGGGAGCTATCACGTCAATGAAGACGAGACAGTCCGGAATGCGCTCCGGCTGATGAAGCACGGCGGAGCGGAGGCCGTAAAGCTAGAGGGCGGCAGAAACCGGGTGAACCTGGTCAAGAGACTCGTCGATGAGGAAATCCCCGTAATGGCCCATATTGGGTTGACGCCGCAATCGGTTCACAAACTGGGCGGTTACAGAGTTCAGGGAAAGACCAACGAGACCGCGCAGACGCTGATCGATGACGCCAAGATGCTTCAGGACGCCGGGGCCTTCGCCATTGTGCTGGAACTCGTCCCGCGTGAAGTAGCGGCCATAATCACAAAAACGCTTGAGATTTCCACCGTTGGAATAGGAGCCGGTTCAGAATGTGACATCCAGGTGCTTGTGCTGCATGATCTTGTTGGCCTCACATTTGGCCGTCTGCCCCGATTTGTTCGGCAGTATGCCGATTTAAGAGATGTGATGACCAAAGCAGTGACAGCGTGGATGGACGACGTGAAAAGCGGAAACTATCCGAACGATGATGAATCGTATGGTCTTCCGGAAGCCGTTGATATCGATGAACTCAAGCCCTAATGCGTTCCCATGGAGATAATTAACAGAAGACAGCGAATGTTTTCGCTCTCACGCAAACTAAGACGCGACGGGAAAGTGATCGGGCTCGTTCCGACAATGGGAGCACTTCATGATGGTCATTTGAGCCTGATCAGGAAGGCTCGGCAAATGTGTGATGTCGTTATCGTATCGATATTCGTAAACCCCACCCAGTTCAACGAAATTAGCGACTTTGATGCCTATCCAAAGGATCTGACCGCCGATTCCTCAATGCTCGCGAATCTGAGTGTCGATTACATTTTTGCTCCCAGCGCTGACGAGATCTACGGACCCAATTTTAAGACATTCGTAACAGTTGATGACCTGTCCGAAAAGCTTGAGGGATCTTCAAGGCCCGGGCACTTTCGCGGAGTTTCGACTGTCGTCTCAATACTTTTTAATACCATTCGGCCGGACGTCGGGTTTTTTGGCCAAAAAGACGCACAACAGGTCGCACTAATAAAGCGTCTAACGTTTGACCTTGGTTTTGAGGCCGAGATAGTTGTATTGCCTATTGTAAGAGAAGATAACGGTCTCGCGATGTCATCGAGAAACGAACGTTTGACTCCGGAGCAGCGTTCTGCGGCGGGTATCATAAACCAGGCACTTCTGAAAGCTTCTAGGGCCGCACAAGAAGGCGAATCAAATGCGTCAAAAATCGCCGAAATCGTGCGAAATACTATAGAAAGCGAGCCGCTGGGAAATATCGATTATGTTGCAGTAGTCGATAACGCAACGTTGGAGCCGATTGAGAAGATCTCGCAAAGTGCTGTGTTAATTGCGGTTGCGGTCCGTTTTGGAGAGGTTAGGTTGATCGACAACATAGTTTTAGGTGACCAAGAGTAATCTGGAACCAAAGTTGCATATTAATAGTGTAGAGTCCTTTGGGCAGGAGAAAACGATGAAACCAGCAAAATTCGCACTATTAACTCTAAGTCTTTTGATTGCAATGAGTTTGAGTGTCTCTGCACAGAAAATTGTCTTTGCGTCTCTGGAAGGTGATTTGATCGATGTTGAGGCGCAGGCAGACAAGGTTGTCGTAATGGCGATCGGTGCGAGCTGGCTTCCGCTCTCTAATGATCAGGCAGACACGGTCAATAAGTTGGCGAAAAAATACCAGGGCCGCGACGATGTAGTTTTTTACTTTATTGCCACCGATTCAGATTCCCGGAAATCCAAGAACTATGCGAGCAACGACGATATCCAAAAGTTCGTTGAGCGAAACAAGTTGAATGTGACGATACTCAGGGATAATGACGGCAAGACCGCGACTGAACGCTACAAGCTCGAGCAGCTGCCTGCGTTTATAATCCTTGATAAACAGGGCAAACCTGATGGAGATCCGATTACGGGAATAGACCCGTTTGCCGAAGTTGATACTGCGGACATCGTTGCAAAACGGGTCGATAAACTCCTCGATTCGTAGGTTCGAGTTTCAAGTTCCAAGTTTCAAGTTCCAAGTCCGTTGAGCGGGCTTGGAGTTTTTGGTTTAGGGATGAATTTGGGCCTAAGCAGTGAACTCGACAACGGCCGTATAACCCTCAAAACTTTAAACTCGAAACTTGGAACTTGAAACTCGTTCAGTACCCTCGGCGTAAGCCGAGGGCAATCATCGCCGCCTGCGTCAGCGGGCGGATTTCAATCGTCGCTGACGTAGACGGCTAAGGAATCCCGGAACGTTCAACTTTTAATTTCGAACTTCGACACCCGGAATCACGCCTAAAGGCGTAACTCTGAACAACATCGAAACGTGAAACTTGGAACTTGGAACTTGGAACGTTATCGAGAGATCAGCTCGTTGTAGAGGCCATAGACCAGACTCACAGGCAGCCCCACAACGTTCCAGTAGTCCCCTTCGATTCGTTCGATAAACAACGCGGCCTGAGCCTGCACCGCATATGCACCCGCCTTGTCCATCGGCTCACCATGCTGCACAAGAAATTCGACCTCATCGGCATCCATTTCCCTGAAAAGCACACTTGTTTTTTGGACCCCTGAAAGAGTCATTTGACCCCGGCTCAACGCTACACCCGTGAGCACGTCATGCCAACGCCCCGAAAGGAGAGATATCATACGGCGGGCATCATCCTGATTGACAGGTTTTCCGATTATCTGACCGTCTACTACTACCGTCGTATCAGCGCCAAGCACTACGGCACTGGGACTTGCTGCGGCAATCGCACGTGATTTCGTTTCAGCGAGACGTCTCACATAATCCTCTGGATGCTCCCCTTCCCTCTCGGATTCATCTACATCGGGGACTTGTTTAGAAAACTTCCATCCAACCGAACCAAGGATCTCCGATCTCCGCGGACTACCGGAAGCCAGCACAATTTCGCCTAAATCCAGTTCCTGTCTTTTATCATTTTGCATTTATCAGATAATATTTCCTCCGTTGGAATGATTCAACAGCGAACATGGATGATCTGTTCAAATTACTGCCCGGACTCCTCAAATCAATGCCGGATTCACCGGAATTGCGGGAATCAGTTGTGTCGGCCGTTTGGCGTAGGGCTGCGGGTGCAGGACTTCGCGAACACACGATCCCCGGTTCGCTTGAGGGTAAGCGTCTAAAGCTATTTGTCCGTGACAAGATCTGGAAGAAGAATTTGGAGTCAATGGCACCTCAGCTTCTGTTTCGTCTGAATGCACTGATGGATGCGCGGCTTGTAGATTACCTGGAATTTGAGGTTGCGGAAAACAAGTTCGAGGCTGACAAAAAAGAAACACTGGCGGATGAAGCGATACCGGCGGTTTCGGCAGAATTGGTTGAAAAGTCAGAAGCGATAAAGGATCCGGCGCTGCGGGAACAATTTTTAAAATCCGCCGCCGTGTACCTGGCAAATCAAAAACACTGATATGGATGTTAAGAAAGTGGCGCGATTAGCGCATTTGGAAATCACTGATGAAGAGGCGGCTGTATATGAACCTCAAATGGCCGATATCGTTGCCTATATCGAGAAGTTGAACGAACTCGATACTGAAGATGTACCTGCCTCGATTGGCGGCCTAACAAAAGCACATGAATCCACGGACGCTGACCGTAAAGATGAAAAGATTGAATCACTTGGACAGGAAAAGGCTCTGGATCAAGCCCCTGAAGCTGTTGAGGGACATTTTCGCGTACCGAAAGTCCTTTGATAAAAGAGCCTAAAAACAGCTCAACAGAAGAAATTTAGCCCCGCAAATAATCTCAGTTTACAGAATGGAAGATAGATTATCGTTTTACCATCCGACCGAAGAACGCATGAATGTCGTCTCGCACGGCTTCGGGCTCGTCCTGAGCATCATCGGTTTTATTCTGCTGCTCTTTCAGGCGATATCGATAGGGACCTTTGCGCACATCGCGGGGCTTGGAATCTACGGAGCAAGTCTTGTTATTCTCTACGCGGCTTCAACGTCCTATCACTATACGCAGGACCCAAGGCTTCGTTACCGTTTGAACATTTTTGACCATGCCGCGATCTATGGACTGATCGCGGGAACCTATACACCCTTTACGATTCTTTTTTATGAACCGTCACTAGGGTGGAAGCTATTTGTCTCTATATGGTCAATCGCGATTGTCGGTATAGTCTTTAAGCTTTTCTATACGGGCAAGTTCAATGCGTTTTCGACGGTACTTTACGTAATCATGGGCTGGATGGGTGTTCTCGCAATCGGACCGATACTCGAAGGGTTCCCGGAGAATGGGGTCATCTGGCTTTTTGCAGGTGGAATCTCTTACACGCTGGGAGCGATCTGCTTCGGAATTCGGGCGCTAAAGTTCAACCACGCGATCTTTCACATTTTTGTCCTTATTGGCAGTATAAGTCATTTTATTACAGTATTTTACTATTTGATCCCGGACAGCATCCGGGCCTAGGTTATTGATGAGTGAACTAAACGCCGTAACGGCCGTTGAAAGGGCCGAAGCCCTAAACGAAGAACTTAATGCGTTTCTTTCGATCGAACGCGAAAACGCCGAATGTCACGCCAAAGAACCCGTCGATGGGCCGCTCTCCGGCGTTCCTATCGCGGTAAAAGACAACATCTGTACAGTCGGAATGCGAACCGGTTGTGCATCGAAGATCCTTGGCGACTTTTTGCCGCAATATGACGCAACGGCCGTCGAAAGACTGAATGCCGCCGGCGCTGTGATCATGGGCAAGACCAATATGGACGAGTTCGCGATGGGTTCGTCAAATGAGAATTCAGCATACGGAACCGTTAGAAACCCCTGGGATCGCGAGCGTGTGCCGGGCGGAAGTTCAGGCGGTTCTGCGGCTGCCGTCGCTTCCGGCATTGTCGATGTTGCGCTTGGATCAGAAACCGGTGGATCAGTTCGGCAGCCTGCGGCGTTCTGCGGGATTACCGGCCTGAAGCCCACGTACGGGAGGATCTCCAGATATGGCCTTGTAGCTTTCGCGTCATCTCTAGATCAGATAGGTATTTTTGGAAAGAAATCGTCGGGCATAGCAGCGGTGCTTTCCGTTATCAGCGGCGATGACAAAAGAGACTCAACGACCGCAGACGTCGGGGATACTGACTTTTTGACCGGCCTTGAGGATGATTTCAAAGGAAAACGGATCGGCGTACCTACAGCACTTTTTGGTGAAGGCCTGGACGCGGAGGTCCGGGAGGCTGTCGAAGCAGGAATCGATTGGTATAAGGAAAACGGTGCAGAAATCGTTGAGGTTTCTCTACCGCATTCGGATTATTCGATCGCGGTCTATTACATTATCGCGACCGCCGAGGCCTCTTCTAACCTGGCGAGGTTCGACGGGGTAAGGTACGGGTACCGCGCGGAAGATGCGCCGGAATTGCGTCAAATGTACATGAAGACCCGTGAAGAAGGATTTGGCGAGGAAGTAAAGCGCCGAATTATGCTTGGTACCTACGTCCTGTCGAGCGGTTATTACGACGCATATTACGCAAAGGCTCAGAAGGTCAGAACTCTCCTTAAGCGCGATTTTGAAGAGGCGTTTGCAGCTTGTGATGCGATCGTTACTCCGACGTCGCCTTCGACAGCGTTCAAGATCGGCGAAAGGTCCGATGATCCGCTGGCAATGTACCTGAGCGATATCTACACGGCTTCGGCGAATCTCGCTGGAATCCCCGGCATTTCAGTTCCGTGTGGAATTGCTTCCGACGGACTTCCCATCGGGATGCAATTGCTAGGAAACCACTGGTCAGAAGGGCTGCTGCTGAATCTGACCTCACGATTCGAAGCAGACAATCCATTAAGCGGATCTCCCAAGATCCACAGTGACTCGATCTAAGACTGGGCGTTCAGGAAGACAGGAGCGCAGGAGCGTAGGAGCGTAGGAGTGCAGGAGCGCAGGAGTGCAGGAGCGTAGGAGCACAGGAGGGTAGGAGCGTGTATTTCGTGGCTCACGTAATCTCCAAAGACGTTATCTGTCGCCCTGTACGAAGGCTTTATTCAAAAAATACTAAATCGAGTCTTCTTTGGAATCGGCGCAGATCTGCATACTTCCGCGTCTATCTGCGGCGAAATCCTCCGAACGATAGCGCAGTCAGTCTGATGGGCGCCATTTCTGTCGTTCCGTGTGTTTCGTGGCTCACGTAAACTGCAAAAGCTTTATCTGTCGCCCTGTACTAGGGCCGCTTCTAACATGCAGATATTGATTGTTCTTTGGAATCCGCGCAGATCTGCTTAATTCCGCGTCTATCCGCGGCCAATCTCTTGTGGGCCGTGTTGATTTGTTATTTTGGAGACTAGACTAGACGTCGCCGAGTTGAAGAATGGATTCTGAAGCCTTGTGCTGCACGATCGGCATGCGGTGATCCGGCATGATGTTCTTCCAACGATCGGGTTCGGCAAGTAATTCCAGCGCTTCCTCTAAAGGTACGGGCCGTGAGAAAAGGAATCCCTGACCATATTCACTTCCGAGAATCCGCAACTGATGAAGTTGGTGGATTGTTTCGATTCCCTCAGCGATCACCGTCAACCCCAGCGCTTTCGCAAGAGCGACTACGGTCCTGACGATCTCACCGTTTTCAGTTCCACTCTCCATGCGGCTAACGAAAGAACGATCGATCTTGAGCGCATCTATCGGGAATCTGTGCAGATAACTCAACGAAGAATATCCTGTTCCGAAATCGTCGATGCTTAAACGCACGCCGATTCGTTTGAGTTGCTGGAGAATGGAAATTACCGATTCAGCGTTATCCATAATCGCGCTCTCGGTCAGCTCGAGTTTCAGACAGCGCGGCTCAATCCCGGTTTCTTTTAGGACTTCTTTTACGCTCGCAACCAGGTCGTCCTGCGCGAAGTGCTTTCCGGAAAGATTGACGCTCATCATCAGGTCTTTCGCGTGCGGAAACCTGGCTTTCCAATCCGCGAGTTTCTGACATGAATCGCGGAGCATCCACATAGTTAGTGGCACGATCAGGCCTGTGTCCTCTGAAACAGGAATAAACTCGCCCGGAGGAACTAATCCTCTTGTCGGATGGTTCCAGCGCATGAGCGCCTCAAAACCTATGAGTCTCATCGACTTTAGATTTATTATCGGCTGATAAAACGCGACCATCTCATCCCTTTCGATGGCGTAACGGAGGTCTGTTTCAACCTGGAGCAGATTTACCGCATGTGCGTGCATTCTCTTGTCAAAAACGACGTATGGCTTTTCAGACGCCTTGGACTGGTACATCGCGATGTCAGCGTCCCTCAGAATGTTTTCGGCCGTTTCGTAACTATTGTCGCCAATCGCGATACCTATACTGACGCTTGTAAATACTTGCCGCTCCTCCAGTGAGAAAGGCGCAGCGAGCTTCTTTCGAATAAGTTCGGCAAAATGCTTGACGTCTTCGATGTCGCACATACCGTTGAGAATGATCGCAAACTCATCGCCGCTTAACCTTGCAACCATGTCCTTCTGCCGCATAAGGTTCGAAAGCCTTCGGGCAACACCCAGTATCAGATTGTCACCGGTCGAATGACCTAGGCTGTCGTTAATCGTCTTGAAGCGGTTCAGATCCAGAAACAGAACTGCAAACCTCGCGTCTTCTTTTTGCTGACAACGTTTTAAGAGGAACTGAAGCTGCCGTGTGAACATATTCCGGTTCGGAAGATTCGTAAGCGAATCATGATAGGCCGCGTGCTTAAACTTCTCTTTGCTCTCACGAAGTGCTTTCTCGGTTACTTGCTGCTGAGCAATATGGTGTTGAAGCTCTTCAATATGCTGCTCTGCCTGCTCAGCACGTTTTCGTTCGGCAAACTCAGCCTGTTCGGCAGTCTCCCGTACATCTGAAACGTATCGACTGTATGTGAAGTAAATCAACATCGCGACGATTCCCGCGATGACCAGGAGTACGCTATCGATGTTGTAGAAAGCCTGAACACCGGCTCCCGCCATAAGTGCACTGGTGATCGAGATCACCGCTCCGTTCAAGCAGTACCTGTACCAAACCCTCCAAAGACTTCTCTCAGTCTTTATTGCAGTAAATATCGATACAAAGACTGAGTTGACCATGAATTGGACACCAGCCATTACGCAGACAAGCACTGCTATGGCTGAGAAATCCTGTCCCTTGGCTACCGCTTTCGGATCACCAAACATGCTCGTGACAACAATTGCAGTCAGGAAAATGGAAATTCCGGAAATCGAACAATTCAGAAGAATCGTCTTACCGGAGATTTCTATTCCCTTCCGCCGGAAATTGAGTGAACCCACCGCTGTGTCGATAACAGCAAGAAGAGTCGCAACCTCGACCCCGTAAATCAACAAAGCCGAGAAAACAAGTACATCAGAAATCGTGATGTGAATCTTGATCCTCGGTATTTGAATCATCGCAAACACACTAAAAAATAGTGTCGCGACCGTAAGTACCAGCAAGTTCGAATCCAGGTATTGCACCGGAAAACTGAAAATACTGTACGACAAAGCTATAACTGCCAATGAGATGGTCAGCCAGAACGAGACATTATGAAGTGTGGCGTTTCTGTTCACTTTTGGTCGTAAAGTATTGAACTTGCTAGATTTACCCGTTGCGGAGGTGGACGACCGGGCGATCGGAAGACCCATTAAGAGCCTTTGTTATTATATGTTTAATAATGTTTATTGTCTACAAAAACTTTCCCTGACAAGAAAATTAGTTTTGTGCCTAAGTTTTCGTTAAAAAGTATCGAATTACTGATCTCCATTCACCAATACATAGCTGGCGGATCGGGTTTCGTCGCTCATTAGCAACCCGTCGCTCATCAACAACCCGTCACTCATCAGAAGACCGTCTCCAAAGACCGCACCATCAGAAACGCTGCTGTTGTCTATTTGAGAGCTGTGGTCCAAGAAACTCGTACCATCAGAGATTGTCTGCCCATCGCTCATTAATAACCCGTCGCTCATCAGCAAGCCGTCACTCATTAGGAGGCCGTCGCTCATCAGTAAGCCGTCGCTCATCACCAAACCGTCACTCATAAGCAGACCGAGATCGTAAACCTTTTGATACTTGGTGATCAGATTCTCTCCTTTGACCCAACCGTTGTTGACCACGAACCCTTTTGACCAGGGGAATATCTCTCCCGCGATCTTGTTATAGGCCGACGGTGGGTAACAGCCCCAGGAACTGCAGGACGTCAACATCGGAGATCCCAATTCTGCACCGTTCAGATTCCGTTTAACCATCTTCGCAAGACTAATCGCACCTTCAACATTCAACTGACCCGCTCCCTGTTCCAGATGGTTAAACCCGTTCAAAGGCTGGGCCGTATACTGAAGGATCATTTTGACCATGTTCGGAGTCAAAGTTGGATTCGCTTCAAGCATCATTGCTACGGCACCCGTTACAACCGGTGTTGACATTGAAGTACCGCTGAGCCGCATTAGCTCTTCTCGCGAAGGAGCGGACTCGTCAACAGTTATCTCGGGGTTATCTTCCGGCAATGACGCCCTACGAGACTGGGCTGAGACAAGTTTGTTGCCCGGAGCCACAAGATCGGGCTTCACTATGTTGTCGTAATGCCTGACGTCATTTTCGTCTACATAATAACTTCTTGTCGGTCCCCTAGAGCTAAACGTTGTGACTCCATCATCGGATCTTCCGTCGGTTCCGAAGGTATTGCTTGCGCCCACTGTGATGGCAGAGGGTTCGTTCCCCGGTGAATGGATCAATCCGTAAATCTTATCGCCATTCGCGTTCTTGCCGTCATTTCCGGCCGCGACCACAACTACGACACCTGAATCGACAAGTCGTCTTACAGCCCGGCACATCGGGTCGTTAATGTACGACTCCACTGCCGGTGCGCCAAAACTTAGATTGACTATCTGGAGTTCGCTATTCTGGCTTTTCGCGTAGACCTTATCCAGTGCCTGCAAAGCTGCCGAAACCGTACCGACCCCGTCGTCATCAAGGATTTTCATATCCAGCAACTCAGCATTCTCCGCAAGTCCTTTGTAAGGTGCAAATGCATCTGAATATCGATCCGTACCGGCTGCAATGCCAGCAACATGGGTTCCATGACCGTACCTATCCACAGCGCCGCCGTCGCTGATGAAGTTCTTGTTGTAAACCACCCTGTCCGGATCGGCATCTTGTAAACCAATAAACATTTTGTGACTATCGCTGATTCCCGAATCCAGAATGGCGATTCGGATTCCATTTCCGTAATAATCGGAACCCAACCAGCTTGAACGTGTATCATCGGCGCCTGTCGTTTTCACAAGGTGTCCGGCTTCAGGTTCTTCTGAGGTCGGCCACGACCATTGTTTACTGTAGACCTTACGGTTCAAAGAAAGATGCTGAGCCTCCGGGGCTGCCGCAAATAGATCTACCATCCCGGCCGCAACCTCGATTTCCATCATGCCTAAATTCTGCATTTCCGCGATGACATGAACCTGGCTGGAAGCGATTGCTTCGGAAAGTCTCTTATCACCCATTGCATCGCTCTGAAGTATTATCCTTACTGGCGTGTTTGGGTCTGAGTTATCTATCAGTTTTCTGAGTTCGGGCGAGATCTTCTTGCCTACAAACTGATCTGTGGTATTTGATTCTGCTGATCTTACGACTCTGAAGTGCTTGTTTATTGAATAGTCGCTTGCGATCACTGCCGCATACTGTTCAGATGTTGCGATCGTTACAACCTTCAATGAATGTTGCTCAACGGCTGTTCTGAGTTCATTTGCAATCGAAGCTCCCAGCAACCCGTTTTCACGAGCAATCACCGAAACATCTTCGACGAATACGGCCGTGTTTCCAGACACTGCCGCGACTTTCAAGATCGTGCGAATCTTTTCAACTGCTTCGGCTTCATTAGCCGAAGAAGAATAGATTGCACGCCAGTCCAACTTCCAAAGATTTGAGTTTTTGTTTGCCGAGTTCCTCAACTCCGAGGCAACGGCTCGCGCAAAAAAGTCCGGCTGTGTGCTTTTCCCTGACACAAACACGGCTCCCTTTGACCCCTTTGAAATGACCGATGCCGCCACCTTTGCTTCATTTCTATAGACACCGTTAGCGACCTCAACGCCCGGAATCGCATCCTTCGTTAAATCCATTACAAAAATGGATTCGACCTCCCCGGTGGACTGCTTCTTCTCAGTGTTTTCTGTTTGAGCAAAGACCAGAGTTGTGGTTAACAACGAAGTCATCGCGATTGCACTCACTGCAGCACAAACTTTGTTCTTTAACATGTGTTTTGGACCCTTCTTTCAAAAAGTTGCGGCGTCATCATGCTCTAATAAGCAACAATTGTGCCAAGAACGGGACAAACAAAAAGACCCGTAAACACGGGCCTTTCAAGCATTTAGTAAATACAGCAAGAATCGTTTTAGTCAGTGTGAACGAAGCAATCATTCATTCTGACTGATTCCGATCCTATTTATTCCCTTATTCCAACACATCCAAGTGCATAGGCATATTCAAAAGCGATCTCCTTGTATCTGTCGTAACGTCCGGATGATCCGCCATGACCACCACCCATGTTCGTCTTGAGAAGGATTTCGTTGGAGTCCGTCTTCATCTGCCGAAGTTTCGCGACCATTTTCGCTCCTTCCCAATAAGGGACTTGCGAATCCCACAAAGAAGTGAGGAATAACATCGCCGGGTAATCCTGAGCTTTCACATTTTCGTAGGGAGCATACCGGTACATGTATTCGAATGCCTCTTTCTCATTCGGGTTACCCCATTCGATCCATTCCTGGGTTGTAAGCGGCAGCGTTTCATCCAGCATCGTATTGATTACGTCCACAAAGGGTACCGCGGCAATTGCCGCTTTGAAGCTCGTCGGTGACATATTCACAACACCTCCCATCAAGAGCCCTCCGGCACTCCCGCCTTGAATAACGAGCCTGTCGCTCGAAGTATAGTCGTTTTCCGAAAGCCAGTTTGCGCAATCGATGAAGTCGTAAAACGTATTAAGCTTTTTGAACATACGACCGTCAAGCCGCCATTTCTCGCCGAGTTCGCTGCCACCTCGAATATGCGCGATGCCAAAGATCATGCCTCGATCCAGCAAGCTTAGCCGGGAAACCGAAAACCCGGGTGTGATCGAATAGCCGTAGGACCCATAGGCATAGAGCAGCATAGGAGCGGAACCATCGAGTTTGGTACCTTTCTTCATTACGATCGAAACAGGCACTTTCAC
>JABDKD010000120.1 GCA_013003215.1 Pyrinomonadaceae bacterium | reverse complement strand
GTACAAAGCCTTGAATTGACTCAACCGCTCCCCACAACAATCGGTCCGGTTATAGATTTTCACCTTTGAAATCTCGAAGACGCTCCCCAGATCTACCTCCCACCAAGGGTCCCTCGTGCCTTTGTTGGGCCCCTCAGCAGTGTGTGTGACCGAACCGACCGAAAAGTTTCCGTCGGTAAATCCATCAATTGCGGCGGACGCGTATCCCAAATCTCCGCCGAAATCACTCGACTGGGTCGCCGCCTTGTTGAGTGCAAGGTTTTGCTGTTCCTGGGCAAACGCGCCCGAAACCAAAATAGAAATGATTACGACGAGTAAAAGATAGTTGCGCGGTGAATTGAACATAAGCTCTTCAGTTTTCTCCTGTCTGGATTTCTTTCGGAATACGCAGATCCGATTTTCCACTCGATGTGGATTTTTACAATTCATTTGCTCTGCTGAGTAAGGTGAAGTGGAGGTTACCCCCGCATCTTCCTACTATATAAGCGTCATTTTCCGAAAAACAGCTCTCCGAAAAGAACAAATTCCGGGAAATATAACGCGATATTTATTATAAAGTTGCGGTGACGGACGTCGAAGTATAACACATCGAGTCACGGCTCGTTTACATAGAGGAATCAAGCACTTAGCGCAAAGAATGGAACGGGGTTCTGAGTCCCGAGCGGTGAGCAGTGAGCGGAAGATAATTGATCAATGGTCAATGACCCTTGTACGCGCCAACTCAGATCGTGATCGCTGTGAACGAAAAGGAGAGCGGACATCCCTGTCCGTTTGAGCGCAGCGAAATCCGATACTGTCTATCCAAATCCCCTTAATCCCTTTCAACCCTGTGAAAAAAGCCGCCCGCTTACGCAGACGGCTCTGATCGCCATCGCCTACCGGCGACGGTTCTGAAATCCCGAATTAAAAAAACGGCTCTCGGCTTACAGCTTACCGCTCGCGGATTATTGCGCCTTTTGTTTAATTCGCCTAACACTGACCCTGCCGTTACCCGTCGTAACGCGAATCGGTGCTCCACCGCCGTTCAAACTCGCATTTGCCTTGTTCGATCCCGAACGTCTGCGCTTTCCGTTCTCATCCGGGGGCGCCTGTAGGTCTTCAAACGAACTGCTGAAGCGGCCGTTATTTGTTCCAACTGCGAAATCTGCCGCATATCGCTCAGGCACATAGACGCCGATTCGCCCATTCCGGGTTTTCACGTTTAAGCCGCCTCCCTGCCAGTAATCGCCGGAAAGTTTAACAGTCACTCTTCCATTGCGAGTTTCGCCTTCAACGTCACCGCCAAGCCGGCTCAGGGTCACTCGTCCATTATTAGTCTTGAATCGAATCGAACCGTTCACGTCGCTGATCGTAATCCGTCCGTTGCTTGCGGAAAGGTCTAGATTGGTCGAGTTCGGAACTCGGATTTCCCATGAAACCGAAGTGTAGGATTTCTCAGGCACGTCCGCGGTAATCACCGATGAGGTCTCCACAAAGACCGAATCCACCTTCGCTTGCGCTTCTTCTTTCGTGCCCGCCCAGCTGCGTACACATGCTCTAACCAGCACGTCATTCCTCGTTTCACCGATCACAGTAATGCGCCCGTTCTTGGAATCTACGTTCACGTCACCTGCGGAGATCGTAGTCTCACGCAAATCCTGGGCAGAGACTTTTCCGCCTCCGGACCAGTTGTTACTGCTGCAAAAGCTATGTCTGTGCTTTACCTTCTTTTCAGTCTTTTCTTTTTGTGCAAAAACAGGTGTTGCCGCCACGCAGATTGCCATAAGAAACAGCGCGAATTTGAAGTTGGTCTTTTTCATTTCTGGATTCCTCTTTGTTGAATAGTTGTTACTAGTATAAACACACCGTGAAGTCTAAGTTTATGACAGTAGAGTTATTTTGCTCCGATACCTCTGCGTTGTGCCCCAATTCGGTCGATCGAATCGAAGAGGTAGTCCGTGTTTTTCAAGAGTCTGTCAATCTCCTGTTCAAAAAATGCCGCGGTGTGTTCGTTCCAACTCCCGGGATTCTTGTTGAGCTCCGCAAAGCTCATCGCGAGGGTATCTATGTATAGCTTTTTCTGGGCGGCGTCGTTTACAAAGATCGGGGAATAAAGATCAAACATCAGCATCCAGTTTTTCGCGATCCTCGTGATCCTGCCATTTCCGTCAACGAAGGGATGAATTCGAATCATCTCGTGGTGGAGATAGATGGCGCGCAATATCGTATTCGGAATTGACTCAAGCCTGTCAAAGAGATCCGCCATAAGAGCGGGCACTTCAGCCGGACCCGGACAAACGTGAGCACCGATCTGAACAAGGGTTTGGCGGTATTGATTCGGGTGCCGTGCGTTCGTTTCGGGTGAAATGATCCTAAGTAGTTGGAAAAGCTGCACTTCGCTGGTGAGATTAACACCGGATTTCAGTTCATCGACAACAAATACGAGAGCGGCCTGCAGGTTCTCCAGGTAGGTTGCGGCTTCCTCCTCATTCTGAGCCTCCATTTGTGCGTTCTTGATGCCGAGCAGTTCCTGCAGATTATGAATGCTGTTCAGATAGGCATTGAGAACATCATCATCGAGATGGTGGCGGCTGAAAGTGACCAGACGATAGATCGACTTCGTAACCGAATTTATGCGGTCGATCTTGGACTGGTCAACTTCGATTAATTCAACGGGCAGCAGTTCCATTGGTCATGATTATAGAACACGGGACTGAGATCCGAGTTCAGAGTTCAGGTTCCAGGTTCCAGGTTCCAGGTTCCCGGTTCCAGGTTCCAGGTTCCAGGTTCCAGGTTCCAGGTTCCAGGTTCCAACGAAGATATGGCGCTTCAACTGAGATCACAATGGTCTTCGTGAGCGCTGGGAGCGCGGCGGGAACATAGCCAGTGGTCAGCGCGGCGCGCGCAACCTCTGGTCTGACACCCAACAAGAGTCTTTGGCTCTGAAGGAGCCCGCTTTGCTAAACCGCCCCTTCAGGGCGAAAAATGTTTATGGAGACGAACGTTAACCAGATGCTGCGGCCTTGCGGCTTTGCACCTGGCTACGTTCCGGTCGCGCCTTCAGCGCTGCAGAAGGCCAAAATTTGAACCCCCTTGATCTCATTCATCCCTGTAAAAAACCGCCTACTACCGCAGACGGCTCTGATTGCCATCGCCTACCGGCGACGGTTCTGATTCCTTCTCGCCTTTTGTCCTGTCAACCTTCTATCCTTCTCTCTCAAGCGATTCCACACTCACACTCCCCGGGTCTCCGCGAAAACAACCGATGATCTTATTGTCGCCCGGTCGACCTGCATGGTAGTGATACCCGCGTTTTTCGTCAGTATGTCCCCGGCAATCATCCAGATCGTCCGGTTCTTTACCGTCCTCATTTTTCAAAGCGTAGATGCCAAATCCATCCAACGCATATCCAAGCAAGGGTGGATGGTTTTCTTCCTTTGAGGCTTCTTTGGAACACCCGTTCGCTGCGTGATAATGATAGCCCTTATGGGGATTTACGTGTCCCCCACAGTCATCCAGCGGTGCGAGTGTATGCGCGGCGAGTATCGCGTGAACCGGAGCCGCGGGATCAAAAGGAACACCGTTAAACGCTAGTCCAATCCCGTCGCGGCCGATCGCTGTTGGAAATTTCATGAAAACAGGCTTGACCGGAATCCGGTAAGTGATCTCTTTGCTTTCGTAGTAGGAAGGAGCGCACTGAACGCAGTAATTGTGATATTTCTCATCGACATCAGGCCGGGCCGCTGCCTCACATGCCTCCTGTGTGGCCGTGACTTTCACCGAACCATCTTCGCGGTAGAGCTTCCATTCCGGGTCGGAGTAGAACTTGTCGAGGTTTGCGATAAAAGGTCCGTCAACATCGTAGATCTTGCCATCGCGAAACCATATACCGCCGCTGTCTTTGGAATCGGTAATGGTTTCAGGACACCAGGGACCCATTTTGTGTTCTTTTGGCTTGGCTTTCACGGTAATCAGGAAACAGCGGGACCTCGTCCCGTTTGAGAGCACACAGTCTTCCTGGACGATCGCGTTGACCAGGTTTTCCTTGATTATCAAATTAGAATCAACCTCAATGGTATTTACGTTTTTGTCGACGCTGTTTGATTCTCCGCAGGAAGCGCCAAGGAAAGCAAGAACGGCAAAAAGCGCGAAGATAGCCAGCCTGAGTATGGACTCAAAATTCATAATGAAAACCCTAGCACAGGATTCCTTCACGTCGTGAAAAAGATTGTCATGGTGCGTAAAGAACTGTAAGGCGTTCATTAGACTAGTTTGCGGCGAGCCCTTTCAGAAAAAGCGTTCAGTTCATCAACTTCAAACCTCTTACGGGAGCGCGAATCTCGAGGTTCGCACGGTCGCTTGCGACCGAAATCCGTCGGTTGTATGATCACGTTCTCTCCGGCCTTTCGGCCGGTGCGGACCTGGCGATCCGCGCTCCCGAAGAGCGACCGAATTTACACGAAATCACCATCTCGGCTTTCTATTGCTCACCATCCAGCCATCTTTACTTCCGGGCATCCCCTACATCACCTTTATCCCTGTAAAAAACCGTCCCTCATCACCTTACTGCTCACTTCAACAAAGACATCTCCGGTAACTTATTGTCCCTCAACACCTTATTGAACGCAGGAATCTCTTTATCAACGAACTGATCGATCTTCGAGATCACTTCCGGAAACTCGCTGTTGAGCTTTGTGTACTGCTTCTTCATTGCAGCGGTAGGAGCAAAGTTACCTCCCGAGACCGTTCCGTAGAGCCGCGACACGAGATTCGAATACCTGTTAGGGCCCTGTAAGCGGTCGGCAGGATCAGTCGCGATACTTTTAACAAGAGTGTCGTGTTTCTTTCTGTAATTCTTGAATGCCTTGCTCAGATCGGGCTTGATTCCATCAACCCGGTCCTTGGCGAGTTGTTCGATCTGCAGGCTCTGCTTTCTTACGGAATCGAGTGCGCGAAGCTTCTTGTTCAATTCCGAGTTCATATCGCGAAGCTTCATCGCAAGATCAAATTGTTCTTTGAGCTGCGCGCTCGTGATCTGAACGGTCGGATCAACCTCGACGACAACTGAAGTCTTGCCGATCGATTCGGTTCCGACAAACACCTCTGCGGTATAGGTTCCCGGCAAGACCTGTGGTCCGCGCGGCGGTCCTCCGAACTCGAGTTGCGCCGGTGTCGGCGGACGCCTTTGAACCGCACCCTCGTGTGTCAGGTTCCAGGCAAAACGGTTGACGCCTTTCTTTTTGGGAAGCTTTTTGTGCTCGAAGATCTTCTTACCGGAAGAATCGGAGACGACCATTCGCACCGGCGTCTTCTTATCGACCTTGTCCTTCAGGTGATAGGTGATCAACGCGCCCCTTGGCGGATTCGGACCTGTGAAACGTTTGTCACCCTGCCCGTAACGCGTCATACGCATCGCGTATCGGTATGCCTTACGGGTTGAAAATACGTGGCCGTCCCTGGCGAGTATCGCGGGTGTCATCTGCTGGACAACCGATGCGTCGTCAAAGACCCAGGCGCCTCTTCCGTGTGTGCCGAGGACGATGTCATTGTCCCGCGGATGGATTAGCATGTCGTGGACCGCGACACGCGGGAAGTTCTTCATACCCAAGCCGAACCAGTTCCGGCCGTCGAAGGTCGCGTACACGCCAAGCTCGGTTCCGGCATAGATCAGGTTTCGATTGCGCGGGTCCTTTCTTACAACATGTACGTAAGCATTTTTTGGGAGATCGCCCGATATGTTTTGGAATGTCCGGCCGTTATCCGTGGTCTTAAA
Source organism: Pyrinomonadaceae bacterium (assembly GCA_013003215.1). Taxonomy (GTDB): domain Bacteria; phylum Acidobacteriota; class Blastocatellia; order Pyrinomonadales; family Pyrinomonadaceae; genus Aridibacter. Next base: position 8,511 of record JABDKD010000120.1, on the reverse strand, counting down.
GACATGCGGGCGGTAGTCGTCAAACTTGTGTCGGTCTACAGCAACATAGACCGTATTCGCATCAAATCGCGAAGGCTCGACGTGAGATACCGATGAATCTGCCGGAACACCAGCCAGTTTGCTGATGACGTTGTTCCAGACCTTCCCGCCATCGGTAGTCATCTGGAGCTTTCCATCATCCGTTCCGACCCAGATCGTGTCTTTTCTAAGTGGCGACTCGGCGAGGCTTATGATCGTCGCGAAGTATTCAGCAGTCGTGTTCTCAGGAAAAACGGGTCCGCCGGCGTCCTTCAGTCGTTCGGGATCAGCAGCCGTCAGATCGTCGCTGATCTTGGTCCAGTTAACGCCAAAATCTGTGGACTTAAACACAACGTTGCCGGCAAGATACACCGTGTTTTTGTCATGCGGTGAGGGGACCAAAGGCGCATTCCAGTTAAACCTTATCGCGCTGTTCTCCGCGGCTCCGCCGTTGCCAAACGCGGGAGTGACATACTGCTGCTCACGCGTCTTCATATCCGTCCTGTAGACGTTGCCGCCCTGCGATTCGGTGAGGAAGAGGTTTGGATTGTCCGGATGCTGGATCGAGAAGAAACCGTCGCCAAAACTGACCATACGCCAGTCTTCGTTGTGGATTCCCGATGGCTCGCGGCTGCGCGATGGTCCTACCCAGGTACCGTTGTCCTGGAGACCGCCCGATACGTTGTAGAAGGGCAGCGAATTGTCGGCGAAGATCTGGTAGAACTGCGCGCCCGCCCAGTTGTTTACATACTCCCAGCTCTTACCTTCGTCATACGAGACACCGACACCGCCGTCCTGTCCGTGCCACATGCGCTTCGAATTTGTCGGGTCGATCCAGAGAGCGTGGAAGTCGATGTGCGCGCGGCGTGCGATCCGCGTGAACCGGCGACCGCCATCGAGGGACTTGAAAAGAAGCGAAGCGACCGCGTAGACCTTGTTGTGGTCGTTCGGGTCGACCTCGACCTGCGTGTAATAGAAACCTCGGGCGACCAGGGTCTTTTGCTTGTTTATGTTCTTAAAGGTTACGCCGTTGTCATCCGAACGCCATAGCGTACCCTCTTTCGCCTCAAGCATCGCATAGACAACATCCGAGTTGCTGGGCGCGATCGCCAATCCGATACGGCCAACGAGTTTTGGCAAACCTTTTGTGATTTTCTTCCAAGTTTCGCCGCCATCGATCGAACGGAAAATGCCGCCCTTCTCCGATCCGCTTGTAAAGGTCCAGGGCTTGCGATCGAAACGCCACATTCCTGCAATCACGACGTTCGGGTTTGTCGGGTCGACTCGCAGGTCCGAAGCACCGTGCTGGTCATCGATGTAAAGTGTTTTCTTCCAGGTCTTTCCGCCGTCGTGGGTGACGAAGACACCCCGTTCCGTGTTCCTGCCCCAGACGCGGCCCACCGCCGCGACAAACACATTGTCCGGATCGCGCGGGTTGATGATGATCCGCGAAATCGTGTTTGTTTCGCGGAGCCCTACATGTTTCCAGGTCTTCCCGCCGTCTGTCGATTTGTAAATGCCGTCGCCAAAAGAGACCGAGTTTCGCGCGTTCGACTCACCGGTTCCGACCCAGATGACATTCGGATTGCCGGGTTCGACCGCGATGTCGCCGACCGATATCGAGCCTTCCCGTTCAAAGATCGGCTTCCAGCTGATCCCGCCATCGACCGTTTTGAAGATCCCGCCCGATGCAGTCGCGACATAGACTATGCTCGGATTCCCCGGAACGCCGACGACATCCGAAGTACGCCCGCCCATCAGAGCCGGACCGATGTTGCGCCAACTGAGATTCGAAAGCGCGGCATTTACCGGTGACTTCTGATCCTGCGCTAGGGCAAGGCCTGAGAGAAAAAACGACAGGCCGAGACAAAGAAATAGGGAAAATCGACGAACGATCATCTAGTTGCTCCTTTGGGTTGTAATTAAGACAGGCCTAAATAATACGGCAAGATAGGGGCGGGGGTCGAGGGTTCAGAGTTCAGAGTTCGGGGTTTGGGGTTCGGGGTTCAGAGTAGAACATTCTTTAGTAGCGCTGAAGGCGCGGCAGGAACATAGCCAGTTGCAAGCCGCTTCGGCGCAGCATCTGGTACGAAAGCCGAAAAACGTTCTTGGCTCTGAAGGAGCGTTTAAGCAATAAAGTCCAAGTCATTGAGCGGAGTCGACGGCATGGATTGGTGCCCTCCTTTGTGAGAACTAGCGTGGCGGGTAACACGGGCTCCTTCAGAGTCAAAAAATTTTAGCGGGGCTTGTACCAGATGCTGCGCGCTCAGGCGCTTGCAACTGGCTATGTTACTTTCGCGATTTCAGCGCTGCGGAGTTCCAAAACCTCAAATCCCCTTAATCTCCTTTATCCCTGTGGAAAGCCGTCGGACACGCATGCGGCCCTCTCTGTCATCGCATCCAGACACCACTCATCTCTGTGCCTCTGTGGCAAAATCCCTTTTCGTGTCTTTTCGTGTATTTAGCGGCTAATGCTTTTTTCCACAAACTTGATAAGATATCCGTTCGCTAAAAACCATATATAGAAACAGATCAAACGATGTCAAAAATCTACTACACCTTGACCGATGAAGCGCCGATGCTGGCGACGCATTCTTTTTTGCCGATACTGAAGGCCTTTACAAAACCAGCGGGAATCGATGTTGAGGTTCCGGATATCTCGCTTTCCGGACGAATCCTGGCCAACTTCCCGGAGTACCTTACCGATGACCAGAAGATCCCGGATGCTCTTGGACAGTTGGGCAAACTGGCGAAGACGCCTGAAGCAAACATCATAAAACTCCCAAATATTTCAGCCTCTGTACCGCAGCTTGAAGAGGCGATCGCCGAACTTCAGAGCCAGGGCTATGCGCTGCCGAATTACCCGTCGGAGCCAAAAACGGACGAGGAAAAAGCAATCAACCAGAAGTACGCTAAAGTCTTGGGAAGTGCCGTAAACCCTGTACTCAGAGAAGGAAACTCCGACAGGCGTGCGCCAAAGGCGGTAAAAAACTACGCCAAAGCCAACCCTCACAGGATGGGGAATTGGAGCGCTGATTCCAAGACATCCGTCGCGCACATGAGCTCGGGAGATTTCTACGGCACGGAGACATCGACGACAGTTGAAGGGGAAGGTCAGTTCAGGATCGTATTCCACGGAAGCGACGGAACTGAGAAGGTCTTGAAGGATTTTGCACCTCTGAAGGCAGGTGAGGTGATCGATTCATCTGTGATGACGCTGTCTGCATTGAAGTCGTTTGTGGGTGAAGCTATTGCTGAAGCGAAAGAAAAGGATGTTCTTCTTTCCGCGCACCTGAAGGCGACGATGATGAAGATTTCCGACCCGATCATTTTTGGTGCGATCGTCGAAACATATTTCAAAGACGTTTTTGAGAAATATAAGGATACCTTCGAAGAGCTTGATATTGACCCAAACTTCGGTTTGGCAACACTTTACGAGAAGATCGCCAGTCACCCGAAAGAAGCCGAAATAAAAGCTGGCATAGCAAAAACGATCGAGAACGGTCCGCGACTCGCGATGGTGAATTCGGACAAGGGAATTACAAACTTCCATGTTTCCTCTGACGTGATCATTGATGCATCGATGGCGTCACTCGTTCGCAACGGCGGGATAATGTGGAACAAGGACGGCGATGAGGAAGATTCCGTATGCATCATTCCGGATCGGACCTATGCCGGATTTTATGCCGCGATCATTGAGGACATGAAGCAAAACGGGACGATTGATCCGACTACCTTTGGCTCGGTACCGAACGTCGGGCTGATGGCGCAAAAGGCCGAGGAGTACGGTTCGCATGACAAGACTTTCCAGATTTCAGGCGCGGGCTCGGTCAAAGTAGAAGATCAGAACGGAAATGTCCTGCTCGAACAGGCGGTCCAAGAAGACGACATCTTCAGAATGTGCCAGACCAAGGATGATCCGATAAGGGATTGGGTTAAGCTGGCAGTAAACCGTTCGAGGCTTTCCGACACTCCCGTCATCTTCTGGCTGGACAAGGAACGGGCGCACGATTCCCAGATCATCGCAAAAGTGAATAAGTATCTGCAGGAACACGACTTAGAGGGCCTCGACATCCGGATCATGAACGTGCAGAACGCCGTGCTCGAGTCACTTAGACGCGCGAGGCAAGGCAAGGACACGATCGCGGCTTCGGGTAACGTCCTGCGCGACTACATTACAGATATGTTTCCGATCCTCGAGCTTGGCACATCGGCGAAGATGCTCTCGATCGTTCCGCTTATGAACGGCGGCGGCTTGTTTGAAACGGGAGCCGGCGGTAGCGCACCAAAACACGTCCAGCAGTTTCAGGAAGTAGGCTATCTGCGTTGGGATTCTCTCGGCGAGTTCCTGGCGCTGCAGGCAAGCTTCGAGCATCTGGCACAGACCCAGGACAACAAAAAAGCACAGGTGCTAGCCGATGCTCTTGACGAAGCCAACGCGAAGTTTTTGGACACAAACAAATCGCCCGCGCGCAGGGTCGGTGAGATCGACAACCGTGGTTCCCATTTCTATCTGGCGATGTATTGGGCCGAGGCTCTCGCTGGTCAGACGGCGGACGCGGAACTCGCTGAAAAGTTCGCTCCGGTCGCAAAAGCTTTGCAGGAGAATGAGTCTAAGATCAACGAGGAACTGATCGGGGCACAACAAAAACCACAGGACGTTGGCGGATATTTCCGGCCGAATTCGGAAAAGACATTCGCTGCGATGAGGCCTTCCGCGACGTTGAATGGGATCGTGGATGGGATCTAAGAGGTTTTTCACCGCGGAGCGCGCGGAGAACGCTGAGACGTGGATTTCGGCGAGTATGCTACGTTGCGTTTCATTGCGATGCTATCGAGGAAATGAAACTACAGTACGGGGAGCGGTAGCGACCTGTAAGAAAATTGCGAACTGAGTTTGCAATGTCCCTGCGGGTCGCTACCGCTCCCCGTACTGTCGGTCATTGTTCCGGCTTTCTTGAAAGTTATTTGCGTCCTTTGCGACCTTCGCGTCGAATCGAGAAAGGGCCAACCTGGCATAGTTGCCGAAATTCCCACCCTCAGCGTCCTCTGCGATCACTGCGGTAGATCCACCACCCTGCGGGTCGCTACCGCTCCCCGTACTGTCGGTCATTGTTCCGGCTATCTTGAAAGTTATTTGCGTCCTTTGCGACCTTCGCGCCGAAACAAATCAAATCCAATCGAGCGTACCCGCCGAATCATATTCCTTTGCGTCCTCCGCGATCTCTGCGGTGAATCATCTTAGGTGGCGTCTATCGCAGAGGCGACAGCGAAATCAAACTCAGTCAACCCGCCGGTGTCGTGGGTCGTGAGAGCGATCTCAGCGTAGCCCCACCCGAAAGTGATGTCGGGGTGGTGATCATGTTCTTCGGCAATCTCGCCAACCTTGTTTACAAACTCAAGGCTCCCGGCGAAATTCTCAAACTCATACCGTTTTGTCAGCTCTTTTCCTTTAACCGTCCAGCCATCCAGATCCTTTAGTTTTTCTGCAATTTCTTCTTCCGACAATTTCCTGCGATTCATTCGAATACTCCATGGGTTTAAGCTATAATTTTCCGCAAGCCTCTCTGATTACAGCGTTCCTTATGCGGGTTCCGCTGTGTTCGGCGGAAACAACATGATAATCCGTGCCTCCATGTTTTTTCGAATGAGGAAACGGAAAATAATGATGCGAAACGTACGAATTATATTAGTCCTTACATTCCTGCTCACAGTGGCGGCATGTTCCGGCCCTGGAAAGGTGAAAACACCGCTCGAGACACTCCAGGAGTATGCGAACGCTTCCAAGAACAAAGATCTCACAAAGATGAAGCTGCTGCTTACTGAAGCGACATTGAAGCTTCACGCAGACCAGGCGAAAGCGCAGAACGTGACACTCGACGAGATAATCCAGCGCGAGACATTCTTCTCACCGGAACAGCGTGTGTTTTCATACCGAAACGAAACCATCGACGGAGACAGGGCGACGGTTGATGTTAAGAACAACTTTGGCGGCTGGGATCAAATCATACTCCTGAAGGAAGGAGGCGTCTGGAAAATCGATAAGAAGGGGACCGCGCAACAAATGATCGAGCAAAGCGAATCGGATATGAAGGACCTGGATGATCAGATCGACGCCGGACGCATTACGGACGAACAGTTGGACCAACTGGACCTAAACGGAACACCCGGGCTAAAGCCTGCAACACCGATGTCCAACGATAACCCTGAAGATAAAGGTATTCTTGATCCGCGCAACGGACAGCCTTCCCCGTCGCCCTCTGACCTGGGTCGGCCGCCCATTCAGCAATAGGAAGTTATGAAGATATATTTTGCACTCGCAATCCTGATGTTCGGTATGACCGGCTGTTTTTCCAGTGAGAACACCGCCACCAATGAGGCTCCAAAACCGCAGGCAAAACAATCGCCTGAAAACGATTTTGTCGACGAGGAAAACGTAGAGCCCGAAGAGGCCCAGCCTGAGGTCAAGAGCGAAGATGCAAAGGCATCGCGTGAAGAGATCGAATCAGAAAGCGCCGCTGAGGAAGGACTTGGCCCAACGGACACTTTGCGTGCCTTTAATGATGCGGTGATCAAGAAGGACGCCGCAAAGATCAGAAGCTTCTTGTCTCGTGCCTCTATCAAGATGATTGAGGAAGACGCGAAGAGACAAGGCAAAACGGTCGACAGCATTCTAACCGCCGATGATGGTGCCCCAATGCCGGTCGAGCGCGAGATGAAGAACGAGAAGATCGAAGGAAACAATGCCACCGTCGAGGTAAAGAACTCGGTGCTCGGTAGTTTCGAGCCGATGTTTCTCGTAAAAGAGGACGGAAACTGGCGCATCGCTCTGGACAAGATCAGAGATGAATTGATGCGCCGGCTCAATGAGATGCAAAAGAACGCGCCTCCCATTCTGAAGAACAATGACGGTTCCGCGACACAGTAATAGAAATCTAAAACACACTACCGGAGAAGAGACGTTTTAAGTGGCTAAAATCAGACCTTTCAGGGCTTTACGCCCGATCGAAGAACACGCGAATGAGATATCGTGCGTACCGTACGATGTGGTTTATGAATCCGAAGTAAGAGAATTCATTCAGGACAATCCGCTTAGTTTTTTGCACGTTACGCGGGCAGAGGCGGAATTCCCGGAGGACTCGGAACCCGGTGTCGACGAGGTCTTTGCAAAGGCGAAGGAAAACCTCGAGCAGTTTATCAAAAAAGAGTATCTCGTAAGGGACGATGAGCCGTCGATCTATGTTTACCGTTTGAGCCATGAGGAACACACCCAAACCGGTGTCGTCGCCGTGTGTTCGATAGATGACTACGAGGCGGACATTATCAAGAAGCATGAGAAGACGCGACCGGACAAGGTCGAGGACAGAACACGGCACATGTTGGCGCTCGACGCGCAAACCGGGCTGATCTTTCTTGCCTTTAGAAACACTGATACGATCCGGGATCTGATCGCACGCACAGCCGCAACGAAACCTCTTTACAACTTCCACTGTGACGACGGAATCCAGCAGACCGTCTGGCGCGACCCGGACACAGAGCGTTGGGTCGAGGCGTTTGACGACGTCCCCGCACTCTATATCGCTGACGGCCACCACCGTGCTGAAAGCTCGGCCTTGACCCGCAATAACAAACGCGACAACAATCCCGATCACACCGGTGACGAGGACTATAACTATGTGTTGACCGGTATGTATCCGGCTGAGGACCTAAAGATCCTCGCTTACAACCGTGTCGTTCAGGATCTCAACGGCCTTTCGAAAGAGGAGTTTTTTGAAAAGGTGCAGGAGTCTTTTGTCATCACCAGCTACGGCATGAAGGTTCCGGAGCACCACAACGAGGTCTGTGTCTACATCGATGGTGAATGGACGACACTACGCTTCGCGGTAGATTTTCTGATCGAACCGGATCCTATCGAACGTTTGGATGTGAGCATTCTTCAGGATTATTTGCTGAGTCCGATCCTTGGTATCGGCGACGCGCGAACGGACAAACGGATCGGTTTTGTCGGCGGTGCGAGAGGTACAGATGAACTCGAGAGAGTCGTCGACGCCGGCCAGGCCCAGCTTGCTTTCTCACTTTACCCGACAACGATGGATGATCTTTTTGCAGTTTCCGACATGGGCGAGATCATGCCGCCGAAGTCGACATGGTTTGAGCCAAAGCTCAAAGATGGGCTTCTGGTTTTTGAAATATAATCCAAGATTGATGATTGAGGATGGACGGATTGATGGAAAATGGACAATGGAAAATGGATAATTTTGATTTATGAAACATGAATTACAAGAGTCCTAAATGAATGCTTTTCAATCTGGAGGAATTCGAATTGTCCATTGTCCATTTTCAATTATCCATTCTCCATCAATCTTCAATCATCAATCATCAATCGAGTCTTGCTAAGTACTGACCGACTAAAAATCCGTCCCTTCGAAGACGCCGATATCGACGCCGTGTTCGAGATGCGCAGTGACCCTGAAATCATGCGCTACATCCGGG
>JABDKD010000117.1 GCA_013003215.1 Pyrinomonadaceae bacterium | reverse complement strand
GAACTCTGAACTCTGAACTCTGAACTCTGAACTCTGAACTCTGAACCCCCATCTACAGCTAGCCCTCTAAATCTAAACCTCTCAATCTGAGCGCGTTTGCAATGACCGAAACGGAACTAAATGTCATCGCCGCGCTCGCGATCATCGGGCTCAATAGGATTCCAAGAACCGGGAAGAGCACACCCGCCGCGACCGGGACTCCGATTGTGTTGTAAGCGAATGCAAAGAAGAGGTTTTGCCGTATGTTTTTCATTGTCGCGAGACTCAGCTTTCTGGCACGTACGATTCCGGTGAGGTCACCTTTGAGCAGGGTCATATCGGCGGATTCGATCGCAACATCGGTTCCGGTACCCATCGCGATTCCAACGTGCGCGTTCGCAAGTGCCGGGGCATCATTTACGCCGTCGCCTGCCATTGCGACGGTCCGGCCCGATTCCTGAAGTTCTTTTACTTTCTTCGCTTTCTCTTCCGGTAAAACACCCGCAAAGACCTTGTCGATTCCGAGCTTTGAAGCGACCGCTTTCGCGGTAACTTCGTTATCGCCGGTCATCATGACGACTTCGATGCCCTCATCATGAAGAATTTTGATCGCTCCGGAAGCAGATTCTTTGATCGAGTCGGCGACACCTATTAATCCGACGAGAACACCGTCTACAGCCAAAAACATAACGGTTTGACCGTCGTTTAATAATTCTTCCAGCTCGATAGGATCGAGGGTAGTCATCTCAACGCCCTGATCATCAAGTAGTGCTCGATTGCCAAGAACTACTCGCTTGCCATTGACGACACCGGTGACACCTTTACCTGTGACCGATTCGAATTCGGTCGGATCCTCGAGTGTTAGATTTGATGCGGCATTTACAATCGCCTCGGCCAGCGGATGTTCCGAGGAACGTTCCAGTGAAGCAGCGATGGAAAGAATCTCGTCCTCACTGAATTCCCCGAGTAAAACGATGCGTTGGAGTTCCGGTTTTCCGATCGTAAGCGTCCCTGTCTTGTCGACGACAATTGTGTCGACTTTTTCCATTGTTTCAAGCGCCTCGGCCTTTTTGAAAAGAACTCCGTTTTGCGCCCCTCGTCCGGTTCCGACCATTATTGACATCGGCGTCGCAAGCCCAAGAGCGCACGGACAAGCGATGATCAAAACGGATACAGCGGCAACAAGAGCGTAGGTGAAAGAGCCGAGAAGCAGCCAAACGACAAACGCCGTTATCGCGACGAGCACCACGGCCGGAACGAAGTATGCCGACACAACATCGGCAATTCTTTGAATAGGCGCTTGCGAACGTTGTGCCTCGCCAACCATCTGGACTATCTGTGCGAGCATCGTTTCACTTCCAACCCGTTCGGCCTTCATCTTGAAACCGCTCCTTCCGTTGATCGTTCCTCCTATTACCCGGTCCCCGGCCGATTTCGAAACAGGTATCGATTCACCAGTAACCATCGACTCATCGACCGAGGAGTTTCCGTCAATAACGACCCCATCAACCGGAACCTTTTCATTCGCTTTGACCCGGAGAGTCGCTCCTATCTGGATGTCTTTAAGGGCTATAACCTCTTCCGTTCCATCAGCAAAAATGACCGTTGCGGTTTCGGGTGCGAGCCGGAGCAGTTCCTTTATCGCCGAAGACGTCTGTCCACGTGCTTTCAGTTCGAGCACCTGTCCAAGGAGCACAAGGGTAATGATCACAGCGGCGGCTTCGAAGTAAACGGCCACGAGTCCCGTATCGTGATCCATCATCGAATGAGGAAACAATCCGGGCGCGAAAAGCGCGACGACGCTGTAAACATATGCCGCGCCGGTACCCATGGCGATCAGCGTGAACATATTGGGGCTGACGTTTTTTATTGATTGAAAGGCCCTTACAAAAAAAGTCCAGCCGCCCCAAAGCACGACGGGCGTCGCAAGCAGAAACTGGACCCAAACCGCTACCTTTCCAGGAACGAGGTCCGCAAAACCGGGTATCATTTCGCCCATGGCAAGGACGAGTACGGGCAGTGAAAGCGCGGCCGAGACCCAAAACCGCTTTGTCATATCAATTAGTTCCGGATCAGGTTCGTCATCCAGGGAGATGGTTTTTGGTTCAAGCGCCATCCCGCAGATTGGACAGCTACCGGGCCCGATCTGAACGATTTCCGGGTGCATCGGGCAGGTGTACTCCACGCCGCCTGCGGCGGAGTTCTGAGTCTTGGGTTTTGAGTTTTGAGTTGGTTTGTCCGAATCGGGAGTTTCCAGCCCTGCGGATTCCTCTCCATCTCTGAACTTTGAACTCCGAACTCTGAACTCATCGGGCGTCTGCCGAAACTTGTTAAGACAGCTCGTAGCACAAAAATAATAAGTCGTACCTTCATACTCAAACTCACCCGCCGCGGAAGACGGTTGGACCAGCATCTTGCAGACCGGGTCGACATGGGTCTCCTCGATCTCGACGGGGCCGCGTGAGATACCGATCGGAGAAACTGGTTTTGGCTTATCGCCATTGGACATAAGAGAAGAATACAGAATTTGGGAGTGTGGAGCGAGAAAGAATAAGACCATTTGAAACTCTGCAATGATATTATTCAACCGCTAGCGGTACCTCTCGATCAGGTAAACACAAATGCCAAAGAAGAAACACATAGTTCGATCACTCAGAATAATCATGCCGATCGTGGCGATTATTTCGATCATTGTCTTCCCACCCTGGGACATCGTATGGGCATGGATAACTCCGCTGCCGGATACGGTTCAGGAACAGGTTGACGATTCTATTGGTCTCGGATTCGATGGGATCATCGTCTATGTCGATCGGAAGGGAAAGGCCCCGGAGTATTACGCGGCCGGCTGGAAAAACAGGGAGAGGGGGATACCCGCTGATCCGAAAGCATTATTCAAGATCGCGAGTATCAGCAAGTTATATGTTGCCGTTGCGGTTACGAAGCTGGTAAATGATGAACGCCTGGCTCTGGACAAAACCCTCGCCGAAAACTTTCCGGAACTTGCCGGCAGGATCGAGAACGCCGACAAGATTACCCTAAAGATGATGGTTCAGCATCGAAGCGGCATTCCCAACCTGACTGATAGCCCGAAATATTGGGAAAATCCGCCAAAAAGCAGCAAAGAGGCACTTGAACTGGTACTTGGATTGCCGGCCAACTTTGAACCGGGCGAAGACTACGAATATTCAAATACAAATTACCTGCTTATCTCCGAAATCATTAAAAAGGCGGTTGGTTATAGTCATCACAAATACATCAAGGAGGAAATTCTCATACCAAATGAGCTGAACAATACGTTCAGTTCGATTCGTGACGTGGATATGGATGATGTGATGAGCGGCTATTATGTTGGCGTAGAGAAGGATATTAAGACTGAAGATTATGGCTCGATGGTTGCCACTGCAGAAGATGTCGGCAAATTCCTGCGTGCTCTAAACGATGGCTCGTTGTTCGACGAAGGGGAAAAGGAAATCTATTCCTCAATTTATGTCTACGAACATACGGGTCTGATTCCCGGTTATCAGAGCATCGCAAAATACCACAAAGACATCGACACGGTTGTCGTTCAGTTTGTGAACACAACCAATTTTAGCGGAAACACCTGGACGATATCGGAAGTCGTATATGGTCGGATTGTCCAAATACTGCGTAGGTAACGCATCAGATTAGTGCATTTGAACGTCGCCGAGGGTTACATATTGAATAGGCAGGGGTCAAAAGCGAATCGCATTGACCCCTTGTTAGGACCCGTTACCGATTTCGACGCTGAAGGCGTCACATTCCGGTTGGGCCCGATCGTTTCAATTGCCCCGTGCTTTAGCTCGGGGAATAGGAACAATCATTCTTAATGGGGCTTAAGCCCCTGGAGATTGGTCTCAGTTTGAAATCCTCCAGCTGAAGCTGGAGGCAATTTAAATGCGACAGCTTCGGCGTCGTCAGATTATTCGATGCATCACCCGTGGTCACATCGCTCACGCTCCTGACCCCTGGCTATTGGATTTGTCGCTTTCAGCGACACTAAATTGAAATTCAGTTTCGCGGAAACAAATAGAATAAATGAATATCGAAATCATCGAATCTACACCATCGTCTGCTGAGTATGTGGATTTAAGAAAACGTGCAGGCCTATCTGCGAAATCCATTGCAGCGGCTGAAATTGGTTTGCCGAATTCACTCTTCGCGGTATCGATACGGCACGAAGGCCGGTTGGTAGGAATGGGTCGGGTAATTGGAGACGGTGCCTGTTTTTTTGAAATCGTCGACATTGCTGTTGATCCCGATTATCAAGGGCAGGGTTTTGGCAAGAAGATCATGCTAAGAATTGACTCTTATGTAGAGCAAGCCGCTATGGAAGGCTCATATGTATCAATGATCGCTGACCAACCGGAGTTCTACAAAAAACTTGGATACAAATTGACCGCACCGGAATCACAGGGAATGTACAAGCGACCGAGAGTCTAACAAAGAGCCAATTGCTGGCCTCAAATGTAAGCTATGATTTAGGTTCAGGAGTAATAGCAATGACCATATACATTTTTGGGATCTTTTTTGTACTCGCGGGACTCCTACTTCTTTTCAGTCCGGATTTCTTGTTCGAGTTTCTTGATAAGAACGTCAAAGAGCTCTGGTTTTACGTTACTGCAATCGTTGTCCGATTTATCCTTGGCGGGTTTCTTGTCTATTATTCAGCTTCTTCCAATTATCCGTTGGCAATTTCAATTCTTGGTTGGTTTATTGTCGCTGCGGCGGTAGTTCTACTTGTGATGGGCCGCAAAAATTTTGAAAAACTAGTTTCAAGGGTCATTTTGATTTTTCGGCCCTACGGTCGAATTGCAGGATTGTTTTCGATAGCCTTTGGTGCATTTTTGCTCTATGCATTTGTTTAGTGAAAGAGAAGGATGCTCTCTCTTACCGTCGCCGAAGGTGACAAATCGAATAGGCAGGGGTCAAAAGCGAAGCGAATTGACCCCTGTGAAAGAATCGATAGTGATTTTGACGCTGAAGGCGTCACATTCCGGCTGAGCCGAAATCAATCGAAACCTTTGGCATCGAAAGAATCTTCTTCACATAACCAGCGCTCACGTCGCTCATGCTCCAGACCCCAGGCTATTTGATTGGTTGCTTTCACCGACAAGATTCAGTCAATTCCATTGCCCCGTGCTCTAGCTCGGGGAATGAGGAGCTTCAATTCTAATTGGGCTTGAGCCCCAGATCTTGTTTAAGGACTCAATTTTTCCAGCTGAAGTAAGAATCAGTATTAAAATACTCTGTGACAAACGACAGCTTGAGATGAAATCGCATTCGAATAGAAGCACTAATGAAACACGAGACTATCAAACAATTCAACGAAGCACAGACCAAGGAATACAGGAAGATCTGCCGGAAGCTCATGCAAGAAGTCAATGATGGTCTCCCGGAGGCGGAAAGTAAGATCTGGCACGCCCACCCTGTGTGGTTTCTTGAAGGAAATCCGATCGTTGGGTACAGCAAGTTGAAGGATTGTGTTCGGTTGATGTTTTGGAGCGGCGCAGATTTCGGTGAAGAAGAGCTCAAGCCCGGCACCGGTAAGTTCAAGGACGCCTCGATTCGTTATACTGACGTCGATCAGATAAGAACGGCGGATCTGAAGCGCTGGCTTGGAAAAGCGAAAGAGATACAGTGGGATTACAAGAATATTTATAAGCGCAAGGGAAAACTGGTTCGTCGGTAGGAATGATGATTACCGATATCGAGGAATTCTTTACCAAAGGGTGCGGGCGCTGCGAGCGATTCGCCACTCCGGATTGCTCCACACGTCAGTGGATAGACGGCCTTAACGAACTTCGCCGAATCTGCCTTGATGAGGGGCTCGTCGAGGCCGTGAAATGGGCTCATCCTTGTTATATGCATGGAGGCCGCAACATCGTGATCATCGGGGCCTTTCGCAAAGACTTTCGAATCAGCTTTTTCAACGCTGCGCTCATGAAAGATCCCAGGGGCGTATTGGAAAAGCAGGGACCAAACACCCGGCACGCCGACATGATCCGCTTTACCGCAAATTCACAGCTAACTAAGATGGAATCGGTTGTCCGGTCCTATCTGAAGGAGGCCGCGGGCTATGCGGAGGCGGGCATAAAGCCGCCGAAAGAGGAAGGCGAAATGGAACTGCCCGAAGAGCTGGTAGAGGCGTTGAGATCCGATCCTATACTTTCTGAAGCATTTCAAGGTCTGACGCCGGGGCGTCGGAAGAGCTATGTGATAAACCTCAGTTCGGCGAAGAAGCCGGAAACACGAATCAATCGCATTTCCAAGTTTCGCGATAAGATCCTTGAGGGTAAGGGTGCGACTGAGCGATGAAATTGAAAACAACACACCAAAAATAAGGAGACTAATGACCTACTATTCTGTATTGGGAGTAACCCCAACGAACGAAGACTGGATTCCCGCATATATCGGTTCCGTAAACGCACTTGTGGCGAAACACGGAGGTAAATACCTGGCCCGAACTGCCAGCCACGAACGTCTTGAAGGAGAAGGCGAAGATGCCGCTTTGCGGGCGATCATCGAATGGCCATCAGAAGAGGCGGCCAAGAATTTTATGAGCGATCCGGAATACGCTCCGCTGCTTAAAGCAAGAGCCGAGGGCTCAATTAGCGAACACTTTCTTGTTGAAGGAAAAGATGAGTTCGCTTGATTCGAATATTACTAAGATTAGTAAAAGTGAAAAATCCAAGTTCTTGCCCATCTGGGTTTGGATCATCGTAGTCGTTCAAATCTGCCTGGTCTCGTTTTTCTCTATTGGCACGGCAATGAACCCGGGAGGCTTCCTGCCAAATGTTTCAGAACTGGATTATCCAACGCAGCTCTACATCACGAGGAACATCACTGCAGTGGTCGGACTAATTGTTGCGCTGCTTCTGAGAAGCCACAAAGCTCTTTTTGCAGTTCTGTTTGTGAGGATGGTGACGGACATTACTGATGCTATTTCAGTATTTACCTTCGATGTTGACGCGGTCAAATCAGCCGTTCCGATGGTGGTGATATTGCTGATAATTCCTGCTCTCCTCGCAATCATATATCTGTGGAAGAGATTTGGTCAGGAGAGAAAGCCTTAGTTTGAGATCAAACACAATGAACCGGCCTCGAATTTCGACTCAAAAAGAACCGGTCCTTGTTTAGCGCCGGAGGCGCGCAATGAATTAGCCCGGTGGTGACACGCGTAGCGTGGAACCCCGGGTAAGATGGATTAACGAATGAAAACCCCGGCAGGGGTGGCACCGTACCCGGGTCCTTCATATCGCCCCTCCAGGGCTCTGTTATCATTCGTTACACAACCCCGCGTTCCGCTTCGCTGCACACGGGGATAAACGATTACGCGCCTGTCGGCGCTCTTCAGTTGGGTTCTCGATTGGGGAATAGAGCAGCAGCGCGAAAAAGAAGAAGGATCTGGGAATTCGTATTATTGAAAAGCACGCCACGAGTTGTTTCACTTAGAATTCGACAAAGATGAAGATCACTCACTACCTCTACAACGCATTCCTCATCGAATCATCGGACAAAAAAATCGCGATCGACCCCGGAGCCGTTTTCCTATACTTCTTCAGGCTTTCCACTCTTATTCCAAAGCAGGAGTGGGCAGACATCACGCATATATTCGTAACTCACGGGGATCCGGATCACTACTGGCATGCCGATCGGGTAGCAAAGACATCCGATGCCTTTTTCATTTGCAGCCGGACATTGATCGAGACCGTCGATGGCACGGACTACCTGCTTGAACCTCGACGTGGTGGGCTGAAGTTTCGAACGCAACTGGAAAATGTGATCCCGCTCGATATCGGTGCTGAGATCGAAGTTGGAGGCGTAAAAGTACGAGGAATCAAGACGACGCATGGTTCTCTACTGCTGAAGCTCGGGCTCTTTTCGAAAGAAGTCGTCCCGGGCCCGGAAGAGAGGATCGGCAGGGGTGCGATTGGTTTCGTCATCGATGTTGACGGAAAGACGATCGTGAACCTAGGCGACACCTTACTGAATACGACCGAATGGGAATCTGTGAAGGAACCCGATGTCCTTATGATTCCCATCGGAGGCAGAAAGGCACATAATACGATGGATGAACCGGAAGCATTGAAAGCCGTGGAAGCTATGAGGCCGAAGATCGTGATTCCATGCCACTACAATTGTCCTGCGTTCTTCACAAGGAAGTATAATCCGGCTGATGTCTCAATGTTCCGATCCGAAGTCGAAAGACTTGGATTCAGGTGTGAGGTCCTGGGCAAAGGAGATTCTTTGAATATTTAACTCTGACTCATGAAAGGTGAGATGACGGAAGAAGAAAAGACAATGCCGGGTGACATAAAGGCGGCGGCAATCGCGATCGTGGTCTCGTGCGTGTTTTCGATGACCTCGAGATCGCTCGATTACATATACCCGTCTGATGTGGGCGGAAACGATACTATCGATGTCGTATTTGCGTTTATCTGGATTGCACTGATCATTTGGATCGTATGGGATCTTCTGAGGAATCGTCGGGATATACGATTAACGCTTGGAGTCGTTTCGGTCATCATGTTTATCGGGAATGCTGCGAGTTTGCTCACGGGAGCGTTTACAGCGGCACGTTTGTTCGAAGTGCTGGAGTTGCTTTCCTGGCTGGGTGCTTTCTATTTCCTTAATACAACTCAGGCGAAGGAGTGGTACAAACTTCCAAAGAGTGCTTGATTTGACCATCGAAATTCGCCGAATTCGGTCGTCAAAGCCGCCGAAGGTTTTGAATGTGAGGATTCAATTGCCCCGAGCTTCAGCTCGGGGAATGGGACATTGAAGAGCATCGGGGCTTAAGCCCATATCCTGAGTTGGCCTCAATACCTCCAGCTGAAGCAGGAGGGAATTTAAAAGATGTGACCCCATCGGGGTCGAATGGTGTCTTATAGAAAACCCGGGGTCATGTCGCCTGCGCTCCTGACCCCGGGCTATTTGATCAGTCGCTTTCAGCAACAGTCCCGACTTGAATCATCAGCTCACTTCAGGACTGACAATAATGATATTCTCATGGCGTGAAGGAAAGTAGATTCGACGAACTGCGGGCGCGTGCCGGATTCGTAATCGCCCCGCTCGCTTTCTTTATAGTCCTGTTTGCGCCATTCGATCTAGCACCGGAGGCACACAGGCTCGCTGCCGTGATCGCGGCGGTCATCGTGCTTTGGATCTGCGAGTGCGTACCGCTTCCGGTGACCGCTTTGATAGGTGCGCTCTTATGCGTGATTTTGCGCGTCGCTCCTGCCAAAGAGGTCTTCGGGCCATTTGGCGACCCGCTAATATTTCTATTCATCGGCTCCTTCATACTCGCAAGGGCGATATTTCACCACAATCTCGACCGGAAATTCGCGTTCGGTGTTCTCTCGATCAAATGGATCGGCGGACGTCCGAATCGAATACTGTTTGCTTTCGGAATCGTTACCGCGGTCGCCTCGGCGTGGCTTTCAAACACCGCGACAACGGCAATGATGTTTGCCATCGGGATGTCTATCATCTCGTTTCTAAAAGACCAGGAAAAAGAAACGGGGATAAAGATAAACCCGAACTATGCAGTCGTCTTGATGTTGATGACATCTTTCGCCGCGACGATCGGCGGGCTCATGACCCCGATCGGTACTCCCCCGAATGTCATCGGGCTGGGATTCATGCGTCGGCTGCTCGAGGTCGATATTTCGTTCTTCCAGTGGATGGTATTCGCAGCGCCGATCTCTATCGTCTTGTATCTCTTTCTCTACTATTACTTCCGATTCCTTGCACCGACAAAGGTAAAGGAAATTCCGGGCTGCGCTGACATCATTAAACGCGAACGCGAGAAACTCGGCGGCTGGACCCGCGGCCAGAAGTCCACGGTCATTGCATTTGGTGTTACCGCCGGCATTTGGATCACGAGCGGTGTCATCGCAGCGATCGTCGGCAATGCGAGCCCGATATACACATCGATGCGCGCGAGTTTTCCCGAAGCCGCCGCCGCAATACTCGGTGCGATGCTTTTGTTCATCCTGCCCGGAAACAAGAAAGGTGAGAAAGCGATGAGATGGTCCGAGGCAGTAAAGATTGACTGGGGTGTGATACTTCTGTTCGGAGGTGGATTCGCGCTTGGAGTGCTGTCGTTTAATACCGGACTCGCTGAAGACTTCGGTCGCGGGTTTACTTCTCTAATACCGCTGACCAGCGGAACCGGGCTTCTGATTGTTTCGGTATTTGTCGCGGTGCTGATCTCCGAAACCACTTCCAATACGGCGTCCGCCAACATGGTCATTCCCGTGATCATCGCTGTTGCACAGTCAAACGGCACCGATCCGTTTATCCCTGCACTGGGTGCTACCCTGGGTGCGAGCCTTGGCTTTATGTTGCCGGTATCGACGCCCTGCAACGCGATCGTCTATGGCTCGGGACACATTCCGTTGATGAAGATGATGCGTTATGGAATTGTGCTCGATATAGTCGGGGCGATAGTGATCATCATCGGGCTGAGTATATTGTCGGCGATCATTTAGGGTTCCAAGTTTCAAGTTTCAAGGCTTAAAGTTCATATGTGGTTTAGAGTTACGCCTTTAGGCGTGATCAAATAGTTCCGGATTATCTTGCCGGAGCGCGGACGGCTCGTCCGCCTGAGCGACAACGAGTCTCGAAAGCATTTTCAACCGTCGCTACGCGACGAAAAACGTTTCGTTTACCTATCCCGGGGGCTGCGCGCTTCGCGCTGACCCCCGGCTAAATTCAACCTGTCCCTACGGGACGGTTAAGGATTTCCGGATTTTCTAAACCCAGCCCTGAACCCTAACCCTCCTGATCCCTAATCCTTAGACCTTAACCGCTTTATCCCCAACTCTTACCTTTCCCGGCTCGACAACCTTTGTATTGACGCCTCGTAAATGGAGTTCTTTTCCTACTGGTGAATTCACAAATTTCATCGCCTCGATTCCGAAGCGCCCGAC
>JABDKD010000099.1 GCA_013003215.1 Pyrinomonadaceae bacterium | reverse complement strand
CTACAAATTCCTATGGGCTGTCGTCTTTTGCGGAGTCGGAATGGGTGCTACCGTTGGCGCCTTGATTCAGCTTTTTGTGGTCGGCAGGCTTACGAATAGCAAGGCGATACTAGCTTGTGCTTTGCTCAGTGTCGGAGTGCTCGGCATCGCATGCAATTTGCTCTGCCTTAATTTGGATTCGCATTTTCATTACTTTGGCGGTGTAGATAGCCCATACTTTTTTGTCGCAGGTGGTGTGATTCTGGCAGCGGTCAGCGGCTCGATCGCGGGCTGGCTCATTTTTTCAACGAAGGGAAAGCGGATTTTAGACAATGTTGGAATCTAGAAAGCCTGAGTTTGCGTAACGGTCTAAACAAAAAAGCGATATTTGTAAAAGGAGAGAGAATGTTAAAACCAAGTACCTTATGGTCAGTATTCTGTGTGAGTCTTGCGGTCATAGTTACATTGACAATTGCGTCAAGCTATTCGGCTGCAACTGTGTCACCGGATGACGAAGAAGCCGTTGTGAAAGTCCTTATGCTTGAAGGTGAATCAATTGAAAAGGGTGATCTGGAGACGTTGGATAAGATTTGGTCGCACGATGAATCCGTTTTGATATTTGAAAGCGGCGGCGCAGACAGAGGATGGAAAAAATATCGTGACCATCATTTGGCTCCGGAACTAAAAGCTTTCAGGAACACAAAGTTCTCTATCACTGATGCTCGGGTCAAGGTTGACGGGAATACCGGATGGGCGACTTATAGATACTCCTTAAAAGCAGATTACAAAGAACGGAAGATCAACAGCAAAGGTCTCGGCACGATGGTTTTTGAAAAAACCGAGGGCAAATGGCTGATAGTACATTCACACACAAGTGCCTCGCGTAAACCCTCCAGTTAGTTTTGCGAATTCTATGAGTCAAAGCAGATATGTACCGGCACTGAGATTTGATTGGCTGACGCCGGTTTATGATCCGGTCGTTCGCCTAACAACACGTGAAACAACCTTCAAGAACGCCTTGATTAATCAAGCAGAGATGCAAGCCGGAGATTCCGTGCTCGACATCGGATGCGGCTCAGGCACGCTTGCAAATCTGTTGCACGAGGCATTACCGGAACTAGATATACATGGTATCGATGGAGACTCAAAGGTCTTGGGGATCGCGAGAGCGAAAATATCTCCTAACGGCGAGGGAATCCACTTTGTTCAAGCGATGTCTTTTCTTTTGCCGTATCTGGATGAGAGTTTTGATCACGTATTCTCAAGCCTCTTCTTTCATCATCTTACATCTGAGGATAAATCGAACACGCTAAACGAGATCTTGCGAGTGCTTAAACCCGGCGGCGTGTTTCATGTCGCCGATTGGGGAGATCCTGATAATTTTCTCATGAGATTGGGTTCGTATATGGTCATGGCACTCGACGGAACCGAAACTACCCGCGACAACTTCGAAGGGAGGCTGCCCGAGCTGGTCTTGTCAGCGGGATTTGAAGATTTGAAGGAAACGGCCGCATTGAATACCGTCTTTGGAACGATACGGATTCTCAAGTCAACCAAAGCCAGAGGGTGAAGATTCAAGAGCTGACCAGAAGTAAGATTGATATTACAAAGCCTGTTACATCAACGGATCTGATTTTATAACTATGATCTTTAGGAAGTCACGGAATTTCTATTGGGTACTGTTCGCCGTCGGCTTCGCGCTAAATCTTGTCTGGGAATTGGGCCAGATGCAGTACTTTACCGCGCTTTCAGAGATCGGGTATCCCAGGGCAGTACTTTTTTGTACACTCGCCTCGGTCGTGGATGGCGTGGCTGTGGTTTCTATCTTCTTTGTACTTGAGAATACTGCCATTCCGGAACTCGGATACTACCCATTTGCCGCATTTTTTGGGGGACTAACGGCTGTACTTTTTGAACTGGTAGCCACGAAACTAGGGCTTTGGGCTTACGCGCCAGACATGCCAGAAATCCCTTTTATCAAAGTCGGTCTTCTTCCGTTTATTCAACTCTTAATTCTCGTGCCGGCAAGCATATTTGTAACAAACATATCGATCGAGAGGAAGAAGTAATGCTAACAACAAGTGTCCTTGCAAGGAAGGCTGACGTGCCGGTTTTTACAGTACGGCATTACACCCGGATCGGGCTCTTAACTCCCAAACGGCATAGTCGGAACGGATACAAGATTTACAAAGAATCCGACGTTTCGATGTTGAAGTTCGTTTCGAATGCAAAGATTCTTGGGTTTAACTTGAAAGAAATCGCGCACATTCTCGATATGGCCAAATTCGGGGAAACGCCATGCCCGACCGTACGCGAGATCGTAGTCAAACGGATTAATGAGAATCGCGTGAAAATCGAGAACCTAAAGAGACTCCAAAGAAAGTTGGAAGCAGCAAATTCCAAATGGGCGACTATGAAGGATGCGGTGCCCACCGGAAGCTCAGTATTTGAGTTGATCGATGAATTTGATGACAGTTCCGGCGTAACCACTATTTGCTGACGTGATTAGCACGTTTGGGATGACTACGTAGCTAAGGTTGAAACGTCGATCGTAGAATAGATCTTCAACTAGAGAAGATGCAACATGATTTCAATATGGATCCAATATATTTATGCGCCGTTCATAAACCGATCTTGCAAGCGAGTCTTGACCGGAAGGCTTCGGTACCGTAATCGGGCCGAACTTGGACGGTTCACCCCTAGAGAATGCAAAGAAATTTTGAAAGATGTTTGGAAACGGTTTGAGGGTCTATCACAATCTCTGCCAAATGAGCCGAACCTGGGAGGCCGTATAAATGTCAATCTAGCCTGTTTGACCTTTTGCTGTTTTCAAACCCTTTTGAACAGAGGCGTGGAAAAGCGTTATGCGATCGAGTTGATTTCGGATCTCACATGGAATCTCTATAGAGTATGGGGTACGGTCGTGAAATATATCGTGTGGATCACGAAAGTAAGCAGGACGGAAAGGCTCAAGCTCGCGGTTAGAAGTTTTTTGACGTTTCCATTTTCCCCTCCAACGTACCAAATCGAACGTCTTCCCACGTCCGAAGGCATCGACCTGAATGTAACCAGATGTCCTGTCGCTGAATACTTCAGAACCGAAAGCGCGACGGATCTCTGCACGGAATCATGGTGCAATTTAGACTTCGCGCTGGCAGAAATGTGGGATGGTCATCTCGAACGCACAAAGACGCTTGCATTGGGAAACAACCATTGCAATTTCAAGTTTACGGCGAAGTGAACCCTGGAGTTATTCATCCAGCTGACGGCATTATCTTTCATTTCCCAGTATGCACGCCTGTCTTAGTGTTCCCTGCCAATAGTCCAACATATTGATTCCGCACAAATTCACAGTCAAATATTCTACTGCCGCCTTCCTGATAACAGGTACTGAACAGCCTTTGTTTAATCCCTCGTTTAATTAGTCCTATCTAGAGTTCAGTAATATCGGGCGATTGGAGCGACAGAATCTCCGCTTGACTTGACTGGTAGTGGCAGGCTTTGTGTTGAGCCGAATTGTTGAATCACCTAGCGGTACGATTTCGATTTGACTGTTACCGCTCGGAGAAGAAAAAGGGAATCTGATGAGGAAATTAGTACACGGAACACCGTTCTTGATGTTAGTCGGCAGCATTTTTCCGCTGGCATTTATTTTTCTCGCTCCTTTGTTTGGTTTGAATGGCAAGTTGGCCCTACTGATCGTGATTGTCGCAGTTTTCGTTTGTCATCTGTTGTTCATGCATTACATCAATAAAGCGGATTCCACGACTGAGGAGGACTGATTATGAACAAACTGGATGTTGGCAGATTTGGTTTTGCATTCGCGGGAACCGGCCTTTTCTTATATGTGGGCTGTACTTTCGTCTTGATGGCATTGGGTAAAGACGTATCAGTCTTGTTCTTCAACAGTCTCCTTCACGGAATAAATGTCACCAGCATTATTCGAGTCAACATGCCCGTCTGGGAGGGCATTTTCGGTCTGATCGAAACCTACATTATTGGCTGGCTGATCGGCGCAACCATTGCCTCGTTTTACAACTTCAGTCTGAAAGTTCAATGAAAATCAATAAATGAATTTGGGAAAAACAATGCCGATGAAGGTAAAGAAGGCAAATGGTGAACTCGCGGTGTTTGACGAAGAAAAAATCAGGAATTCACTGGTACGTGTGAATGCGTCGGCAAGGAATATCGAGCGAGTCATAGAAGTAGTCAAGGGTGAAATCTACGACGCAATACCAACCGACAAGCTGTACCGGATCGTCTTTCGGGAGCTAAAAAAACTTCGAAAAGGCGTTGCCGGTAAATACAACCTAAAGCGAGCGATGATGGCGCTGGGGCCGACAGGTTATCCGTTTGAGAAGTTTATCGGTGCTCTTTGGGAATCAGACGGATTCAATGTAAGAACCGGTCAAGTTGTAAAAGGAGCTTGTGTTAGTCACGAAATAGATGTTGTTGCCAAGAAACGAAACCTTACCGAGTTCGTCGAGTGCAAACACCACAGCTCCAACGGCAATGTTTGCACTGTGAGGAATCCTCTTTATTTTTATGCCCGTTTTCTCGATATCGAAAGAAGAGAAGTGGCAATACCGGGAAACACGATTCGAAAATTCAAAGGTTGGCTTGTGACGAATATGCGGTTTACAAGCGAGGCGCTTAGCTATGGAACATGCGTGGGCCTCGGATTGCTGAGTTGGAATTTCCCTCCTAACAACGGATTGAGAGAACGAATCGATAGGGCCGGCCTGCATCCGATCACCTGTCTGACGTCGGTTTCGAGGCCGCAGAAAAAGAAGCTGATGGATCTTGGAATCACGCTTTGCAGCAACCTTTGTGAACGGCCTGAAGTGCTGTCAGAAATTGGAATCCGTGGTTCAAAAGCGGAAAAAGTAATCGAGGAAGCGGTCGCCGTCTGCGGGGCCGAGCATCCTCTTCACGCGAGGCATTGAGTATATGTACCCGGAACTGTTCAGAATTGGCGATTTCCCGATAAATGC
The DNA here is from genome assembly GCA_013003215.1 of Pyrinomonadaceae bacterium. Lineage (GTDB taxonomy): Bacteria > Acidobacteriota > Blastocatellia > Pyrinomonadales > Pyrinomonadaceae > Aridibacter. The sequence goes on along the minus strand of JABDKD010000099.1, from coordinate 7,985 downwards.
GTACGGTGTCTGGCTGGCGCTGGGGCTTCTTTTCGGACTTTTCGCGGCCGGTCGGTTGGCGCGTCTGGACGGCTTACCCAAATCACGAATTTACGATCTCGGGTTGTGGACGATTCTCGGTGGCCTTTTGGGTTCAAAAATCCTGATGCTCCTAACTGAGGAAAATGTTGAGATCTTTTCCCTGGATTTCTTGCGTTCGGGAGGGGTTTATTTCGGCGGACTCATAGGCGGAGGAATCACATTGGCATTCCTGATCCGGTATTACGGGCTGCCCTTCTGGAAAGTTGGCGACGCATTTGCACCCGGTGTTGCACTAGGTCAATTTTTCGGAAGGCAAGGTTGTTTCTCCGCCGGTTGTGATTGGGGAAAAGAGACGCTTTTGCCATGGGGTGTTCAATTCTCCGATGCGGGACATGACGTCACCGGAGTACCGGTATACGGCCCCGATGGAAGCGATCTATTTCTTCATCCCACCCAACTCTATGAATCTTTTGCGATGTTTGCCGTTTTCGGATTCCTGGTTTACCTGCACGGCAAAAAGAAGTTCGACGGTCAAATACTTATTGCTTACGGAATTATCTATAGCATCGTCCGATTCTTCATCGAATTCCTTCGTGACGACCCTCGGGGCGATTTGTTCGGCCTCACTACCGCGACCGGCCTCTCAACTTCGCAGTTGATCAGCGTTGTTATAGGAGCGCTGTCGGTCTTTGTTCTTATCAAGAAAACAAACTCAAACAATTCAGGTGTGTCATGAAAACCATAAAGAGAAAACAACATTCGTTGAAGTTGAAGCGCCTCGGCGTCGATTCGCGAAATGAACACCTCGTTTTTATGCGGCGTGACTGCCCGGTATGCAAATCAGAGGGATTCGAAGCTCTCAATCGGATTTCCGTAGCAAACAAAGAACGTGAGGTGGTAGCGTCATTGGTCGTCATGGACGGGTTTAACGGTCTTGATCGTCATCAAGTTGGGTTATCTGAGGATGCGACAAGAATACTTCAAGCCCGTGAGGGGGATTCGCTCACATTTTCTCATTTGAAAACATTGGAATCCATGAGCGATGTGCGGCGAAAGATTTACGGAAACCCACTCGACCAAGCAGCCTACCGACGAATCGTTGAAGACATCGTCGACCTTAACCTTTCCAATATTCAGCTTTCTGCATTTTTGACGGCTTGCGCAGGTGACCGCCTGGACCTCGACGAGATCATTTGCCTGACAAGATCGATGATCGACACCGGGCAGCGCCTCGACTGGGGGGCGGAGGCTGTTTTTGACAAACATTGTATTGGCGGGCTGCCGGGTTACAGAACGACGCCGATCGTGGTCTCGATAATCGCAGCTTCCGGTCTGCGAATACCCAAAACCTCGTCCCGGGCGATCACATCTCCCGCGGGCACCGCCGACATGATGGAAACTCTCACCAATGTTGATCTCAGCGTAAAGCAAATAGAGCAGATCGTTGACGAAGAAGGAGGGTGCCTGGCATGGGGCGGGGCCGTCCAATTGAGTCCAGCGGACGACATCCTTATTCGTGTGGAACGTGCGCTTGATATTGACTCTGAGGGCCAGATGATCGCGTCGGTGCTTTCAAAAAAAGCCGCTGCCGGGGCGACTGCAGTAGTGATTGATATTCCGGTTGGACCAACCGCAAAAGTCCGGTCAGCTAAAGAGGCGGAAGAACTGGCGTTTCGAATGCGGCAAGTCGGCGACTCGATAGACCTGTTGGTCGAGCCTCTGATTACCGACGGCTCACAGCCGGTGGGCCGCGGAGTCGGACCGGCGCTCGAAGCAAAGGACGTTTTGGCAGTGCTAAAGGATAAGGAAAACGCACCCGCCGATCTTAGGGCACGTGCAGTAACACTTGCCGGCAAGTTACTCGAAATGGCAAAGAGCGCAAATCCGGGAGAAGGAATGAATATGGCGAGCCGATTGATCGAATCCGGCGAAGCCTGGAGGAAATTCAAACGCATTTGTGACGCGCAGGGTGGCTTAAAGACACCGCCGGAGGCAGAGTTTCGTCGTGAGGTTCTAGCGCGAGAAACTGGAAAAGTAGTTGCAATCGACAACCGTAGAATTGCTCGTTTAGCCAAGCTTGCAGGCGCTCCTGCCGCCCCTTCGGCGGGTATTCTGCTGAACGTTTCGGTCGGTGACGAAATTGATGAAGGCGGGAAGCTCTTTGAGTTGCATGCGGAGTCCGAAGGTGAAATTGCATACGCTTTCGAGTACCTAGAGGAAAACACGAGCTTAATAGGAATCGAATAATGAAGAAGAAGGACAGAATTGTGATATTCGCTTTGCCGGGCAACGAGTTCATTGCAAACCGGCTGAGTGAATCGCTTGAAGCAGAAAAAGGCCAGGCCGAGTTTCGTGCGTTTCCAGACGGCGAAAGCTATGTCCGTGTGCTGTCTGATGTTTCGGATAAGAAAGCAGTAGTGATTTGCTCCCTGGACAAGCCCAACGACAAATTCCTGCCGCTCTATTTCCTTTGTCGGGGCCTTGAAGAAATGGGTGCGAACAACATATGCCTGGTCGCACCATATCTCGCATATATGCGGCAGGATAAGGCCTTCAATCCTGGTGAAAGTGTCACCTCCGAGCATTTTGGCGAACTGATTTCATCTACTGTTGACAGCCTCGTGACAGTCGACCCGCATCTTCATCGCCGCGCTTCGCTATCAGAGATTTATTCGATTCCGAATGAAGTAGTTCACGCGGCTGACCTTATTTTCGAGTGGATTACGCAGAATGTTGAAAACCCAATTCTGATCGGACCAGACAGCGAAAGCGAACAGTGGGTCGCTGATGTCGCACAGAAGGCGAATATACCTTTCACAGTCCTTCAGAAGATCAGACATGGAGATGCGGATGTTGAAGTCTCGGTTCCTGAGATCGAGAAATACATGAATCACACGCCGATACTGATTGACGACATCATCTCAACTGCCCGGACAATGATCGAGACAGTAAGGCATTTAGAAGGACTTGGTATGAAACCGGCAGTGTGTATTGGGGTACATGCCGTATTCGCAGATGACGCTCTGAAAGATCTGCTTGGAACCGGAATCGAACGGATCGTTACCTGCAACAGTATTCCGCACACAACCAATGATATCGACATATCAGAACTCTTTGTAGATTTTGTAAGTCGAATTGAAGGTGTGCAGCAAAGCGCCGCACTTGAGCAATAAGCGATATTGCTGGCTGCAAATCAGGAGGGCCGAATGGAACATGGATGGATTTTGGGAATGCATATTTCGTGGTGGGTGTTCTTGATCCTGCTGTCGATCTTGTTTTTGGCGTTCTTTGAGGCTGAGCCAAAGCACAAGGCCAAGAAGAGACGAGAAGATCCGTTGGATATTTTGAAAAAACGATATGCATCGGGCGAGATCTCGACAGAAGAATTTGAGGAGCGTAAAGCTCACTTGGAAGCCAAGAATAAAAAAAGCGGCAGATGACGCTAAGTCTCGGTTCAATTGTTCGACAAGGAAAACGTCGTTTTGATTGTCCTAAAACAAATTTCAAGAACAGGCGATTTTCGTGGAAACAAGGAGTTCGAAATGAAACAAGAACATGGAGAGCGTGATTTCAATGACCCGGTTTGCGGGATGACGGTAAGCCACATGAGTGCGGCCGAAGAGCTCGTTTATAAAGACAAGATCTATTACTTTTGCGCCCGAATCTGTCGTGATGCCTTCGAGGTGGAACCTGAAAAGTATATTCCGCATCACCGTCAGTACGGAATGAAACCGAGTTAAAAGGGAGGACAGATATGGAATGGCTAATCGCAAATTGGTTTTGGGTATTGGTTTTCGTGCTCTTTATCGTCATCCACCTGTTTGGCCACGGTCATGGTGGCCACGGAGGCCATGGAGGGCATGGAGGGCATGGAAGCCATAAGGGTCACGGCGGAGGAGGCTGTCATGACGACAAAGACGAGAAGAAAGATGAACATGCTCATTCCGCAGGGCGGCCAGATGCAGAACATCATCATTAGGCGCGCAATTAGTAGAGGTTTCGTTGAATTTTGCTCGGAATAAGCCGGGTAATCCCCGCTGACGCGAAGAATTTTGAGGAGCGAAAGCAATGTTGAATATGAAAATCGTTAGTTGGTCGTTAGGGCTTTTTGCGGCGATCAGCTTCGTTTTGTGCGTTATCTATGGACTGGTTACACCGGAGAGCGTTCATATGCATGAATTTCTGGAAATGGCATTGCCTGCGTTTAGGTGGCTGACTTTCTGGGGGTTTCTGTTGGGTTTGGTCGAAAGTTTTCTGTTCGGTGCATATGCGGGAATCGTATTTGTTCCGATCTACAATTTTCTTTTCAAACGCTGGGGCATAACGGTGCGGTCGGCTTGAGTCAACTGGAATGAAAAAGCACTTGTTCGTTCTGTTTGTTTGCCTCTTTGTGGTTAACATCGGCTTTGGAATCACGCTCCCCGCTTTGACGTTTTACACTGAGCGCTTGGCATTGGAGGAAGGAGTTTCAGGGGGGGCTGTTTCGATACACGTTGGATTACTGACAAGTATCTATGCCGCAATGCAACTGATTCTTGCTCCTATTTGGGGAAGGTTCTCGGATCGTGTTGGTCGCAAACCGCTTCTAGTATTGGGAATTGCCGGTTACGCAGTCGCACAGGTCATTTTTGGAGTAGCCTCAAATCTATGGCTTCTCTATTTGGCGCGAATTGTCGGAGGGGCTTTTTCGGCCGCGACATTGCCAGCGGCCGCAGCGTATGTTTCAGACTCCACTACTGATAAAGACCGAAATCGTGGAATGGCCTGGCTGGGCACAGCTGCGAGCCTCGGGGTTGTAATAGGCCCCGCGTTGGGTGCCCTATTGGCACGGCGCGACTGGCATTTTCGTGCGGAATTTGGCCATCTCGTCGCTGACAGTTTCTCAATTCCATTCTTTGCGGCCGCGGCATTGGCACTAGTAACGGTGTTGTTCGCGATCAAGTGGTTGCCGGAATCGCACCTAACGAACTCGACCTCGACAGTTTCTGTGTCGACAAAGCTTGGCTGGCGAGAGCTCGTGAAAAATTTGCGCCCGCTTCTATTCCTCGCGTTCCTCGGTCAGTTCGGATTGGCTTTGTTCGAGGCAATGTTTGTTCTTTTCGCGAGCGCCAGGTTCGATTTCGGCCCCCTCGAAGTTGGGGTAGTTTTTGTTATCTGCGGACTTGTAATGGCTGTCTTTCAGGGGTTATTGGTCGGGTATCTTTCCGGTCGCATCAGTGAGTTTCCCCAGATTATGGCAGGCTTCATATTGATGGGTTTGAGCCTTGGTTTATTGGCCGCAACTCAGATTAGCGAGACGGTGTTCCTCCTTGTAGGATCATTCGCCCTAGGTATGGCGTTGATTGCACCAAATCTTTCGGCGCTCGTTTCAAAAAGAATGGATCGTTCGAACACCGGTGCCGCACTTGGAATTCAGAGCATGGCAAACAATTTGGGCCAATCCGGAGGACCAATTGTTGGCGGTGCTTTGTTTGTGTTTAGCGTTGGAATGCCATTCCTGCTAACGGGTGGACTTCTGCTCGTTACAGGTCTGATTGTAGGATGGCAGGCTTTGTTACCTTCCCAGGTCGGACGAAAAGTTGGGTAGTTTGAGAATAAGATTCGACGCAATAACAATAGCTTAACCGCATCCCAAGTACAGACCAATGTAAATTCTAAGTGAGCAAGGCATCCGTTAAGCGGTTAACCGACTCGGGGCAATAAAAAATGCCAAAAATGGAAAAAATCTTGATTGTTGGCGGATACGGCAAAGTCGGCCGGATAATTGCCCGTGAATTGAGCAAATCGCAGGAAGACCCGGTTGTTGTTGCGGGGAGAGACTACGGGAAGGCTAAGACCCTCTCAAATGAACTGAATAATGCCGTTACCCCGTTGCTGTTGAACATCGATGATTTTGCGGAGTATAAGAACAGAATTAAGGATGTGAAATTGGTCATTATGTGTATTGACCAAGAGAATACTGAATTTGTTGAATGGTGTTTCGATCGCGGAATTCACTACGTAGACATCACCGCGAGTTCTGAGTTTCTTTCGAAAGTTGAATTGTTAAATCAGAAAGCAAAGCTGTCGGAAAGCACTGCCATTTTGAGTGTTGGTTTAAGCCCGGGGGTAACAAACCTACTGGCAAAATTATGCAAAATTAGAGTGCCTGAGCTCCGTTATCTGGACATTTTCGTTTTGCTGAGCGCAGGTGAAAAACACGGGAGTGCCGCGATTCGATGGATGCTAGAAAATATTAATTCTCAATTCTTGGTGATGGAAAACGGTCGTCCGAAACAAGTGGGAAGCTTTAGAGAAAAAAAGAGAACGATCTTTTCGGACGAAAGAAACGAAAGAACCGCGTACAGATTTAGTTTTTCTGATCAGTGGGTGATTGCGAAGACGTTGACTATTGATTCCGTCTCTACATGGATAAGTCTCAATTACTCGTTTTTGATGTGGGCTATTTATTGGATGCGAAAATCCGGCGTAAGTAAGTTGCTTAACCTGGGGATAATCAAATGGATCTGCCTCCACCTACTTACCCTATTTAGATTCGGTTCTGAACGTTTCGCCGTAAAAGTAAGCGCGGGTGTGAGTGAGGAAGAAGGATATATATACGAATGCGCATTGGTTGGAAACGGAGAGGCAGTTATCACAGGTCTGGTCACGGCAGAAGTTGCGAGACGGATCATGCATTCCTCTTTTTCACCGGGTGTTTTTCACATTGAGGAATTGTTTGATCCGCTTGAATTTATCGAAAGCATAGGAGGCTATGAAGTCCAGGAAAAACAGCTAGATCAACACTGAGAATTCAAAACAAGTCACATTTACTCTTAATCCTACGTTTATTTACAGGCCTATAGATTGTGCCTCGTACCATGAAACTATTGAAATGATTTGGAGGTTTTCGGACGAGTGATTTGAACACAGAATAATAACGACGGTGTTTTAGCGATTCAGCCCGGCCCGTATTCCGGTCGCGAATAATTCTGCTGTGATGTAGAGGCGACCGCAGGTTCTTATCTCCAACTCTCAAAAGGTGATAAACAATGACGAAAACTGACCCGATATGCGGCATGGCCGTTGACACGGACGATGCCGCAGCGACCGCTGTACGCGACGGCGAGAAATTTTATTTTTGCTCGAAAGCTTGCAGTGAAAAATTTGCCGCACAGTCCAGGAACGAAGCTGGCACTCATGAACCTCACGTTCATCCGGCAGCGGGTGCCACGCATACGGCGACGGCCAAATCCGAGGCAAAGTACAAAGATCCCGTGTGCGGAATGATGTTGGATCCGGAAAATGCCGCTGCGAGGATAGAAAGTGAAGGTGAGATCTACTATTTCTGTTCGGACAAATGCAAATTGACCTTTGAATCAAAAATGAAAGCCGAACCGGCTGAAGCTCCCATCGGCGATCATGATCATCCCGGACCTAACTCCAGCGGTTCTCATGACCATTCCCAATCTGCTCTCACGACTGAAACTATTCATAAAGATCCCGTTTGCGGAATGGTAGTTGACCCGACATCTGCGGCTGCAAAACATGACAGAGACGGAACAACCTACTACTTCTGTTCGGATGCGTGTTTTCAGAAGTTTGAAAAGGACCCGGATCAATACTTGAAAGCAGGCAAATATACGGAACCGGTAGTTGAAATGGAGGGCGTTGAATACACGTGCCCGATGCATCCTGAGATAGTTCAGGACAAACCTGGCAGCTGCCCTATTTGCGGTATGGCTCTGGAGCCACGGATGCTGGTAACCGAAGAAGACACAACTGAACTGGACTATATGTCCAAGCGCTTCTGGGTTAGTGCGGTTTTGGCAATTCCTGTGTTTGTGAGTGCGATGGCGGCGGAGTTTTGGCCGGAGAGGATGGCAGAATTTATCGCTCCGAACACCCGGCAGTGGGTCGAAATGATCTTGGCGACGCCTGCGGTCCTCTGGGGAGGCTGGCCGTTCTACGTACGATGCTGGCAG
>JABDKD010000043.1 GCA_013003215.1 Pyrinomonadaceae bacterium | reverse complement strand
AAGGCTCCTGGCCTCTCCAGCAACGCGCCCTGTGAGTCCGATCGTAGCGATTACAACATCTGCCGCTGCCGCTTTGGTTTTCAACTCCTTGTGAAGATCCGCCTTTGGAGTTTTGACTTCATCACTTCTTTTCAGGTTGTTGAAAGCGTAGTAGCTGTCGTCGTAACCCTTTTGGTTATAACCTTTGGCATAGGTAACATTCACACCCGGCAGCTTCTTCTTAATCCCTTCAAGGATCGTAACCGTGTCTTTGTGATCGCCGTTCCCCTTCCAAAAATCGAGCACGTCATCCTGTGATTCGGCAAAAAATCCTGTTACAAGAACGTTCTTAACGGACTTCGAGATCGGAAGAATATTTCCCTCGTTCTTGAGAAGAATCATCGACTCGCCCGCAGCTTTCCTGGCCGCCGCCCGATGCTCGTCAGCCAGCAGTGTTGCTTTTTCACGTGCTTCGTTGTGGTACTTGTAGGGATCCTCGAACAGACCGAGTTTGAACTTGAAATACAGGATCCGCGATACGGCGTCGTCCAACACCCTCATCGGAACTTTTCCTTTCTTAATGAGGTTTGTCATTTCGTTGAGCATCACGCGTGATTCCATGTCCATGTCAGAACCTGCCATCAATGCCTTCTTTGCAGCGTCAGCATCATTTTCGGCGTAACCATGCGCAATCATCTCCTTGAATGAAGACCAGTCCGAGACTATAAACCCTTTGAATCCCCACATGTCGCGAAGCACCTTGCGGTTCAGGTAGTGATTGCCGCTGGCGGGTACCGCATCAACGATATTGAAAGCGTTCATTACCGTCGCCGAACCGGCTTCGATGGCCGCTTTGTATGGCGGAAGATAATAGTTCCACAACGAATACCGGGACATATCGACGGTGTTGTATTCTTTTCCGCCTTCCGGAGCACCATAAGCAGCAAAGTGTTTTACGGTCGCCATGATTCGTTCGTTGGTGTACTCCTTTCCTTGAAAACCACGGACTCGGGCAGCTGCGAACACCGCGTTGACGTAAGGATCTTCCCCGGATCCTTCCATCACCCTGCCCCAACGAGGCTCCCGCGTAAGATCCATCATCGGTGCAAACGTCCAGTGAATACCTGCTGACGCGGCTTCTTTTGCCGCGATCGAAGCCGCGAGCTCGGCACCATCTAGATTCCAGCTTGTCGATTCGGCCAACGGAATCGGAAACACGGTTCGATACCCGTGAATCACGTCGAACGCGAACAATATGGGAATCCCTAGTCGCGATTCCTCAACTGCTATCTTTTGAACTGCTCCAGTTTCTTTCGCACCCAGCACATTCAGAAACGAACCGATGTTGCCTTGCCTGACCAGATCGAGCTTAGCTTTCTGACCCACGTCACCCGCCGCAGCGGGACCGGTCAGAACACCGCCGCTCAACTGGTTCAACTGACCGACTTTCTCCTCTATTGTCATTCGCTTCAATAGGTCTTTGACCCTTTTTTCGATCGGCAGACGCGCATTTTTATACGCTGGCACCGAGGAAGGCTTCGCCAATACCAAACTCGGCATCAGCAGCGAAATACACATTGAAAAAACCATTAACCACTTCATTTTCACATTCTCCTCATTAAACAAATTCTTTTCGATTCTTCTAGTTTGTCGAATTGATCATTCCCTTAAGATCTTCGATCACAACAAATTCAACTGCTGACGGCTTTGGCTTCGCGATTCGGTCCAGCTCGGCCAGAGTATCCTTACGCCAGTCTTCTGTTTCAGCTTCAGTCCATTTGATTTTCAAAACGTTGAGCCCGATCTCGCCTAACTTTTGCAGTTCTCGAGCGAGCGCTTTCGCCTCATGAAGAGAGGCGTTAACCTCCATTTGAGGTTTGAGACGAATACCGGCGTACCGCCAACCCATAAAGATTCCTTCGAGGCGCGCAACCACTTCTTTGGAATTCCCCTTTGAAAACTCTTTGGCAATCTTTCTAAACTCACGGGCGCCTTTCGCATCAGCTCCGGCAGCATCGATCAACCCCGTGAGCGGGGAAAGCATCGTTTGCTTTCTTTGTTGATATCGGCGGTATTGCTTTACCGGCTCAATTACGGAAACGAGAGTTTCAAGATCCGAAATATCAGCACTTTGCAGGAGACGTCTTAGCATCATTGCTCTGTTCCGACGATGAGTGAGCCCCAGTTCTTCAAGCTGGATGCTCACTGTTTCCAAACGACGGTACATATCATCAACGTTCTTGACACTACCGTCTGACCAAAACCGTTCAGCTATCGCCGCGGTTCTAGGCCAGATTCTCGAATCGATCGTTTCGGGTGATACCCACTCGCTCCACATCGTCGCCTCGCCCCCGAGAATTCTCTTCTTCTCTTCAGCGGTTAGTGTTGAGTCTTCCGGAATGGGGTCTACGACATAATGGCTGGATGCCGGATGGAGCAGATCAATATAGTATCCATTGGAAAGCACGCCGAAATAACCTTGCCTCGCCGATTCAGCGAGTGCCTTTTGGCCGCGCCATGAATGAACAACGACATCCTTCGGAAGGTCAGGTTGAAAGATCTCGTCCCAGCCCATCATCGTCTTTCCATGCTTTTTCAATATCTTGAGGATGCGTTTGTTGAAATAGGTCTGGAGCTCGTGATTGTCCTTGATCCCTTTCTCCTTCATAAACGCCTGAATTTCTGCGTTCGCGTCCCAGTGTTTTCCTTCGTTCTCATCCCCTCCGATATGGATATACGCATCGGGAAAAAGCCCGGCCATTTCGGCGAGAAAGACAGCCAGAAACTCATAAGTAGTTTCTTTTATTGGGTTTAAGGTCGGATCGAAGATGCCCGGATCTCATTCTATCGTGTAGGGTCCGGGAGCGCTTGCGCGCTCAGGATAACCTACAAGCCCGGCGGTCGCATGACCCGGCATATCAAATTCAGGCACTACCCTGATCCCCCGGTCAGCTGCATATTCTATTATTTCTTTGATCTGTTTCTGGGTGTAGAAGAGTCCATCGGAACCCATCCCGTGAAGCTTGGGAAACTTCTTGCTCTCGACACGAATCCCCTGATCCTCGGTCAGATGCCAATGGAACACATTCAATTTCATCGCCGCCATGCCGTCGATGTTTCGTTTCAAAACTTCCATCGGCTGGAAGTGTCTTGCCGAGTCGATCATGAGTCCACGCCACGGAAACCGCGGCTTGTCTTCGATCGATACAACCGGAAAGAACGCACCTGATTTGTCACTGCTCAGAAGCTGCAGCAAGGTTTCAAGACCGCGCATCGCACCCAGGCTCGTCTTTGAACGAAGGTGCGCTTTCTTGTCAGTAACAACAAGTTTGTAAGACTCGTCTTCCTTTAGTTTCGGAAACTTATCGCTCCTGGTACCGACATCAATAATCAGAGCGGCTGTCGATGGATCGGTCGAAAAGTCTCGCGCGAGCTCCATTACCGTGCGTCCTTCGATACGACGCACGACCCGCCAGGCATAGTTCTTAACGCGATCATCCGGCGCTCCCGCAAATGCAATCTTGAAGTCCTTAGACAACCTTAACCTGCCATTTCCGAAATCCACCTTCGCTGGTACAGGCATCAGGGTATGACCAACGACAGTTGAGTCACTACCCTTGATCGCAAGCGGATACGAGGCGAGCACCATCAGAAGCAGCATTCCGAAACAGAACGGCGCAAAAAATTTGGATTCAAGATTTTTCATATACCCGTACATAGTCAATTTTCATCTGCTGGGGAAAGACCGTCGTATTGTCAGGGCTTCCTGGCCAGTTTCCTCCAACCGCAAGGTTCAAAAGCATAAAATGTGGATGGTCATAAACCCATTTCGCTCCTTTTGGCAGATCCTTTGGCCGAACGGTGTGAAAGTGCTTCCCATCCACATACCAGCGGATTTCATTTGGTTCCCATTCAATCGCAAAGACATGGAAATTGTCAGTGAACTTCTTGCCGCTCTCTAGCTTGAAAGACTTTCCAATTCCTTTGGCACCGGCATAACCGGGTCCGTGAATGGTCCCGTAGACTTTTCCCGGCTCCCGCCCGATATTCTCAAGGATGTCGATCTCACCACTGTCCGGCCAGCCCTCAGTCTTAAAATCATCGCCAAGCATCCAAAATGCCGGCCAAATACCCTGTCCGTACGGAACCTTTATTCGAGCTTCGATCTTCCCGTATTTCTGTGCAAACTTTCCCTCAGTTACGAGCCGGGCCGATGTATATCGACATTTGCCGTACCAACATTTCGTTCCTGCAGGTGAACCTTCCTCAATCGCTTTTATCACCAAGTTTCCATGACCATCATGAAAAGAATTCTTTGTTGAGTCGGTGTAATACTGAAACTCTTTGTTTCCCCAGCCCCCGCCGCCGATCCGGTAACTCCATTTCGTTTTGTCGATTCCTGAACCGGCCGGTCCCTGAAACTCATCGCTCCAGGTCAGAGACCATTTGGAATTATCCTTCAGTCCGGCCGCCGACCTCACACACGGGAGGATCTCTCCTGAACCGTTCTTGAACATGTTGAATCCGCCGTCCCATTCCCATGC
>JABDKD010000070.1 GCA_013003215.1 Pyrinomonadaceae bacterium | reverse complement strand
CCGTATTGTTTGGTCCTTCCTTGTTCTCATCTGAACCACTTCGCCTGGTGCATCTACGTCTCCGCTGCCGGGAGCGAATACTTCGAACATGTCGGATCTGAAGGCTGTAGAGGCGCTCGAAGACAACACATCGGATGAGATGCCTGAAGATTTTAAGCTCGAGAGTACTCCACGGGAATCTACACTAACCGCCGCGTCGACTCCAAAAAATGAACAAAAGGCGTCTGCTTCATCGAAACCAAAACCGACCCAGAAAACGTCGGCTGTGGGGCGCTCAAACGATTTTGAGGTCGGTGATGTTAAGATCACGGACGGTCGGCTCGAGACCGACAAGGTCACAATTAACGACGAGGGCATCAAGGTTAAGACACCGACTCCGGTGAGGAAACCCAGGACGGTCCGCGGTTTGCCAATAACGCGTGAGCAGTATGAAAAGCTGACGCCCCGTCAGAAAAGACGGGTACGCGATGCTATGGAGCGGGAACGCCGAAGGCGCATGAACCTGCCTCCGAGGCCGAAGCCGGGTGACACGAAACCACCACCCCCGAACTAATTCACTGAAAGAGGGGCGCTGATGATCTCTTTGAGCTTTTCTGTATTGGTTTGCACCGACTCTTTTTCACTCTCCTTCCTGTCGGAATTCTCTGGACGGAAGACCGGATGATACCGCACTTTGACCTTCCGAAACCTTGGAAACTTGTATTCCCGGGGCCATATTTTGTTCGCACCGATTATAGTCACCGGCAGAATAGGTACTCCGGCCTTTATTGCGAGGTTCACCGCTCCCGCTTTGAACTCGAGCAGCTTTCCATCCTCAAATCCACGTTCACCTTCAGGAAAAATGGCTGTGGCAGCCCCGGATTTAAGAACTTTTAGTGCAGTCCGAAGCGTACTGACTGTGCCGCCCTTGTCGAGGCTCAGGGGAATTGCACCGAGTCGTTCAATGCACCAGCCCACTACAGGCCAGGAAAATGCCTCATCCCAAGCGAGATACCGGATGTCATGCTTGATCGGAATTGATATCCAAAACGGGTCGAAATAGGTAAGGTGATTCGAAACAATAAGATAGCCACCGCTATCAGAAGATGGAATATTCTCAATGCCTTCGAATTCAATGCGCCAAAAAACCTTCGAGAGAAGATGCACTATCGTGCGGCATACTTCGACGAAGGCTTTTGAAGGTCTATCGCTGTAATCCTGTCGGCGGGGCACAATGCAATCTTACGTAACGCGGTCTACATTGCAAATCCTTTGATACCCGTTTAGCCCGCATTTCCAACGTAAGAACTACGGGCTAATCGATGATTCCGGATAGTGGAAACATCTGATCAATAAACTCTATGTGAAGTCTTGGGATTCCATCCTGCCCGATTCGCTTGCCGCGAACGATCGCTTTTATCACGGCCCCGTCCTGCACACTTGTAACTTTTAAAAACCTGCCATTCTCAACAGTTAGAGAGGTAAAAATGGAGGCGCCGCTTAGACTTATGTTTTCTGTTACCGTGTCTTCCGTCTCCGTTACTTTCCCATCTGCGTCCAGCAATTCAACGGTCAGGTTAACCGGAATGTCGTATCTCGAATGTCTCCGGTCTTCAGACGGCAATTGAGTTTCCTCCTGTTCACTTTCCAGGGGCTTGACCTCCCAAAGTCCATGCTCGTCTTCCGATTTATGACTGACGTCAAACAATCGAGAAGGATCTTCAAGGAACGACTTCGGAGGGACTTTGCCGATAAAGGCCACGCCAAGAACGTAAGTTTCGTCTTCGGCGTTTTCCTCAGCCACACACCGACGGACAACGCCCCAGACATGGTATTGAGCCTCAAAAAAGTCGTAGCAACGCATTTGCCGCGGCATTGGGAGAACCAGTTTGATCAACCGACCCCTTTTAACGGGCCTTGAAAGGGTGAACGCGGCACCGAATGACGAAACATCCCGTAGCCTGGTGATTTCTTCCCACTGTGAATCCGCGGTATCTCTGCCTTCAGCCTTGAGAGGCAGATTTAGGGGCATGCGGTTGATCCTGCGGGTATTGGCAGCTTCCTTTTTCTCGGTTAGGGTAGCTTCCATTTGGCTCCTCCGGACAGCCTTTGAAAATTGGACAAGAGGCCGTCTCTTTAAAGTTCTTCTTAGTCCCTAAAAATGGGCGTTAAACGCAGTTTCCAGATAGCTCTGAGCGGTTGCGTAGCGATCCCGTATACAGTAGAATTAATACATATTCAATCGGAGTGAAATTCCAGTCCTAGACCATTGAACTTGCCCCGAACCAACTCACAGAAGTTCATCTGAATTTAGAAATTTGACCAGGTATCTTGATGGATAATTTGATCGATCGTAATCAGGTAAATATTGAAGACGAAATGAAGCGTTCCTATCTGGACTACGCGATGAGTGTCATCATTGGACGCGCGTTACCGGATGTAAGGGACGGGTTAAAACCGGTGCATCGAAGAGTGTTATGGGCGATGCAGGAACTCGGTAATTATTATAACAGACCGTATAAGAAGTCCGCCAGAGTTGTGGGGGACACGATCGGTAAGTATCACCCTCACGGCGACACGGCAGTCTATGACACGGTTGTTCGCCTGGCACAGGACTTCTCGTTGCGATATCCGCTGGTTGACGGCCAGGGAAACTTTGGTTCAATCGATGGTGACTCTGCGGCGGCGATGAGATATACCGAGGTGCGGATGCAGCGTCTCACCAATTCGGTTCTTGCCGATATCGAAAAAGAGACGGTCGATTTCCAGGCAAACTACGATGAGTCCCTGAGTGAGCCTAAGGTCCTGCCTACCCGTGTCCCAAACCTTTTGATAAATGGATCTGAAGGTATAGCCGTGGGAATGGCAACAAAGATCCCGCCGCACAACCTGGGGGAGATCGTTGATGCGACGATCGCCGTTTTGAATGATCCTCATCTTCCGATTGATGAGCTTCTAAAACTCGTTCCGGGACCGGATTTCCCGACAGGCGGGTTCATCTACGGGAAAGAAGAGATCGTAAGCGCGTACAAAACGGGCCGGGGCATTCTGAAGCTCAGGGCCAAGGCAAATATCGATCTTATTGGCGGTAAGCGGAGTGAACGCAATGCGATTATCGTCACGGAGATCCCGTACCAGGTAAACAAAGCAAAGCTGATCGAAAAGATTGCCCAACTGGTACATGTCAAGAAAGTAGAAGGAATTTCGGAGATTCGCGATGAGACTAATCGCGAAGGAATCCGTGTTGTTATTGAACTGAAACGAGACGCGGTGCCGCAGGTTGTTCTGAACAAGCTGTATAAGCTGACACCTCTTCAGACGTCATTCGGAATCATCAGCCTGGCGATTGTTGATGGACAGCCCAGGGTCCTGAACCTCAAACAAATGATCGAGGCGTTTGTCGACTTCAGAAGGGAAGTCGTTCGACGCCGTACGGAATTCGAGCTAAGGAAGGCGCAGGCACGTGCGCACATCTTGGAAGGTCTCAACAAGGCGATCGATGCGCTTGATTACATCATCCCGCTGATCAGGAATTCGGGATCGGTGGATGAGGCGAAGAAGTGGTTGACTGCCGATTTCGAGACGATTTCCGACAAGAAGAAGTGGAGAGGTGTTCCGACCGATATTGCGCTGGATAAGTTCATCAATACGCTTCAAAAAGTGATTGGAGGGCTCGAACTAAGCGAGATTCAGGCCCAGGCGATTCTGGACCTTCAGCTGAGAAGATTGTCGGCACTCGAACGGCAAAAAATACTCGATGAATATGAAGAGATCATCAAGCTCATAAACGAGCTCGAGAATATTCTCAATAATGAAAATGTTCTGCGTCAGGTGATCATCGATGAGCTGGAAGAAATCCGCGAGATGTTTGGCGATGTGCGAAGGACAACAATTATTGATGCCGGCGTTGAACTGAACATTGAAGACCTGATTCCGGACGAAGAAGTTGCGATCACGGTGACCAAGAAAGGTTACGTAAAACGAACACCTATCGCGACCTACGCCCGCCAGGGTAGGGGCGGTAAGGGCCGGTTCGGCGCAACAGCTAAGAACGAGGATTTCGTCCGGCATCTGTTCATCGCTTCGACGCATGACTATCTGATGGTGTTTACCGATGATGGTCAGGTTTACAAGCTGCGGGTTCACGAAATCCCGGATGCGTTGCCCTCAGCGCGTGGCAAGGCGATAGTAAATCTTGTTTCGATCCCATCGGCCAGGAAGCTCGTTGCAGTTTTGCCGGTAAGGGATTTTTCGGATGACACCTATATCCTTATGGTTACCCGCAAGGGCGTGATCAAGACATCGTCACTGGCTGATTATCAGC
>JABDKD010000019.1 GCA_013003215.1 Pyrinomonadaceae bacterium | reverse complement strand
GCTTACGCCGTCATCAACAACGGATACAGTGACATTGGTTCCATCGACGCCGAATTGGGTCAAAGGATTGTATCCGGGCCCGTTAATTGTCGTTGGATTTGAATAATTTCCGGAAACGATCTGGGCTGCTCTTTCGTCCTCTCTTTCCGGCATCATGTAAGGGTCGACACGAAACACGTTTCGAAGACCGCCGATGACCGGCAGGTTCTCTACCGGTGTCTCAATTCGAACGATCTGGAAGAAGCCATGGCTGACTTCGATGGTGTCCAGCACCTTGACGCCATCGACCGAAGCAATTCGATTCATTGAATTCAAGAGGCCCTCTCTCGCAAATACCGCAACATCAAACTTTGCACGCCCACTTGATTCAGCGGCAAACCTGCTGGTTGCAGGGGCAATTTTTTGATCAGCTTTATATCTGCCAACCCATCTCACTCTCGAATGACGCGAGACTTTTTCGATTGCCTCGCCATCCGCGAATACAAAATACGCCTGGTGTGGAACATATTGAATGATCTCCGCGCCCGCGTCTTTAATGCTTTCGAGCCACTCATCTTTTGCTGTGGCGCCAAGCTGCACGATGTAATAATCTCCGTCTGGCTCAGGGGATACCAAATCATTTACAGGGTCTATGAGGTCCGCGCTTTCAAGAGGCTCAAAATTCGCATTCGGCAAATTTATCGAAGTGTCGATCCGGGCCGGCACAAGAGCGGCTGAACCGCGCAATTCTGTTCCCTTTTCAACACCAACAATCAAAAACCGTCCGTACGTCGCGACCACCTTGGCACTCGGAGGCACAGAACCCGCCTCGACACGGTAAAAATCCATGTTGATGTCACGGATCGTATCCGTGATCTCATCACTTGCCGCGAATCTCGAGTATGGCACCAGGTCTTTCTTGATTTCCTGCGCATTTTGAATGGTGAGACCATCGATAAGTATTGCCGCAACCACTGCAGCCGCAACAAACGAAACTATTCCGAATATTTTCATAATGTCCTCATGTAAGGTTGGAAGATTTGATTAATTGTAACAGAAGCCTCTGAGGGCCTTTAAATGATAAAAAGCGACCAGGGCACAGTTCTCCCGGTCGCTCTAAAATATTTTCCATATGCTAGATATTCGGAACGAGCACTATCTGAACCCTTCGGTTCTTTGCACGATTTGCCCGAGTATTGTTTGAAGCAACAGGAACGGTCGCGCCATATCCTTTCGGCGCCAGTCGGCTCTCTGAAACTCCGGCGGACATTAATCTGTCGGCGATCGCCTGGGCTCTTTCCTCTGTTAGCGTGTTAAGCAACTCGGTCTCACCCCGACTATCCGTGTGAGCCTCAATCTTGATGTCGTAATCGGCATATTGCACCAGAAGTTTCCCGAGCTCGTCGACTTTAGATATGACAGCCTGATTAAATCCGCTAACCCGCAGTCCTGACCAGTAGTTTTCGCCAAGAGTCAGTACGATTCCCCTTTCATTTTCACCGACTTTTCCGAATCGTCTGAGCGACTTCTTCAAAAGCGACGCATTTGCCTTCAGTTCTTCTCGACGTCTTTGCTTCGCGCGCGCCTCGTCGGCCGCTTTTTGAGCAGCTTCGATCGTCGCGAGTTTGATTTTCGCGTCCTGGGCTTCACGTCTAAGGCGGTCGTTTTCTGCTTTCAGCTCCCGAACCTGAGTCGAATAATTCTGGGCGTCTCTCTCAGCAAGTTCCTTGGATCTCGTTTCATTTGCAAGCTCCCTTTCAAGCTCTGAGATACGGGACTGAGCGTCATCATACTTGTTTTCAGCGGCACGCAGTTCCGCGTCCTGCCTGATCTTTTCGTTACGCTTATCCCGCGCGCTCTTTCTAATCGAAGCGGTGGTTTCCGCTTGAACAGCCTGGCTGATCGCCTTTCGGGCGGCAATATCCACGTATTCCTCATCCCTTCCGGCCTGCCATGCGTTTTCAGCGTTCTTTAGCATCACCTCAGCCTGCGTAAGTTCATCCCTTGCATCACGCTCTGCACCTGCAAACTTTGCCAACGCAAGGGCCTGCCTGGCCTGAAGAATCGCAGTCGGCGTCCTGCGGTAGTCAACATCAGCAATCTGCGGTGTCCTCGCGTCCCTGAAATAGTCGCTCGAATTTCCAAAATACTGGATCGTCGTCGTTGTAGCGATCGTTCTGCCGTTACGAGAATATGGATTCAGGTTCTCAAGCATGATTTCCTGACTGGGCCTGCTGACAAGAAAATGGGGTTCAGCAGTGACAATCAACGCAAATGTCTGAAGGGGTGTTGTGACCTTAATTTTCGAATCAAATTCCCAAAATCCCCTGCGCTTGATCTCGCCGAGATTGTCGATCTGGCCATTGGGAGAAATCGCCCAAAGTACATAGGTCGCATACCCGGCTCCGAGTTCGAAGGGCCTGGGCATTTTCGAAACCGAAAGACTGATCTCCGTACCATTCTTCGAGGTTCTCTTGATACTGGCGTCTCCCTTCATTCTTGGGAATCGAGTTGTTCCCCTAAAACGCACGAGTACCAGCTCATCAAGAGGATAAGTAACGGCGTTGGTTTTCCTTGGAACATCGACTTGGGCAATCACGCTCGAAGCCGAAAGGAGCACAATTGACAGAACCAAAACAAGGGATTTGCTTAATTTCATTGTCTTCTCCGGAAAATAGAGTAAGTTGATAGGATTGATGCGTCTCGGGCGGTATTCGTTGTAAATCTTAACATACCCAGCCTCTATCCAAAGAGCTTTGGACAATGCGCCGACGGCTACAGTATATTCGGTGTTTCAAACCCGATGGAAGACTTTCGAAGATTATTCAAATACCTGCGTCCGAATTTGCCGCTTTTTGCGGTCGCTTTTGTCGCAATGATTCTCGTCGCATTATTTGAGACTGCGATCGGAGCGTTGATGGTTCCGCTGTTGGATCAGTTTCAAATGACCAAGACCGGAACGTCTGCTACCCTCTTTCGGTTGCATGAATTCATACCGAAGGACGACTGGTGGTCTGCGTGGGTAATGATCGCCGGAATGGTCATATCATTTACTTTCCTCAAGGGTATCGCGGCTTATTTTTCAGTTTTCCTGATGGGCAAGATCGGACAATCGGCAGTTCTTTCACTTCGGAAAGATCTCTACTCGCATATTCTCTCCCAGCCGGCATCGTTTTTTCAGAAGAACAGGACCAATTTTCTGGTATCAAGGCTTGTTGTAAGTTGCGCTTCGATCGAGCAGACAGTCTCTAACAACATACGCGACCTGCTTAGAGAAGGCCTGATGATCATCTTCTTTGTCAGTGCCGCTTTTTACTTCAATTGGAGATTGATGCTGATTGCGTTGCTTCTCGGACCGATCGTGGCAATTCTTACTTCCAGGTTTTCGAAAGCGCTGCGAAAACTTGCGGAAGTCAGCCTAAAAGGCAATCAGGCGATGACTGACACGGCTCAGGAGGCAATCTCCAACCAAACGATTGTTAAGTCCTATCATGCTGAGAAAAGTGAGGAAAGACGATTTGGAAGCGTGGCTGAAACGATTGCGAGGGCTCAGATCCGCAGTGTCGAGATCGCCTCCATTGCGGGCCCTTTACTGGAGTTGATTGGGAATATCGCTATTGTCGGGCTCTTTTACTTCGGGCTTCGCGAGATTAATGCAGGTACGATGGAACCGGCACAGTTCTTCGTTTTTATCTTTTTTCTCCTCCGAAGTTATGATCCGATTCGAAAGATCTCGAGACAGCATAATGAAATCTCAAAGGGGATTGCGGCGGCGAGAGATATTTGGGAGGTAATGGATATTGATGAATCGCTTCCGGTCCCGGATAAACCCGTTCAGATTAAAGAATTGAAAGATAGGATTGCGCTTAAGGACGTATCGTTCGGCTATGACGATGGAGAAGGGTTGGTACTCGAGGGAATTAACATTGAGGTCAAAGCCGGTGAAACAGTTGCACTAGTTGGTGAAAGCGGTAGCGGCAAGTCTAGTCTCATCAAATTGTTACAGCGACAGTATGATCCTGATTCGGGAGCGATCGAATGGGATGGCACAGATCTCAAGTTGATTGAACCTGTTTCATTGAACAGGCAGTTTGCACTGGTTACTCAGGAAACTGTGCTTTTCAATGACACGATCAACTACAATATTTCTTACGGAAAACCAGGAGCAACCCAGGAAGAGATTGCAAAGGCTGCAAGCATTGCATTTGCGGATATCTTTATCGACGAACTTACGAACGGGTATGACACGCTGGTCGGGGAGAAAGGGACGTTCCTTTCCGGCGGACAAAAACAACGAGTGGCGATTGCGAGGGCTGTTCTGGTCGACGCTACTGTTCTTGTTCTTGACGAAGCCACATCAGCGCTGGATTCAGAGAGTGAGAACTTTGTTAAGCAGGCGCTTGAGAACCTAATGGTCAACCGGACATCGGTCGTGATCGCACACCGGATCTCAACGGTCAGGAAGGCTGACAGGATTTACGTACTGGACAAAGGCAGGGTAACCGAACAAGGTACCCACAGGGAATTGTTGGAACTTGGGAGAACCTACAAGCGGTTATATACCCTTCAGTTCGCCGAGGAAGACGATGGCGATGTATTAAACGAAAACCAGGATTCTTAGTATGCGATCAATGACGGGATTCGGCCGCGGCTCTGCGGCTGGCGAGGACTTTAACATTAACGTTGAAATCAAGACGGTTAACAATCGTTTCTTGGATGTAAATCTTCGAATGAGCAGTGAACTGCAGCCCTACGAGGCCGGTTTAAAGAAACTCATATCGGAAAAGCTTTCGAGGGGCAGGGCCGATGTAAACATCCAGTTTGAAAAGACGAAAGAGGTCGAGTACGAGCTAAACCGGCCTTTGATCAAGGGCTACCTATCAGTGCTCAAAGAACTCGGCGAAGAATTCGACGTAAAGGGTGAGCCGGATTTGAGTTTTGTAGCTCGGCTCCCAAATGCTCTGCAGCCGAAAAAGGAAGAAAAGTCGGAAGAGTTTGAGGCCGGGCTTTTTTCTTCTGTAAGCGAATCGCTTAGAAATCTGGAGGAAATGCGAGAAACAGAAGGCGAGAATCTAAAGGCCGATTTGCTTTCTATTCTTGCGGCGATCACCGAACAGCTTCCTTTGATCGAATCTGAAAGCGAGAATGTCTCACTTGAATACCTCGAAAGACTCGAAAAACGAATTACGAAACTACTGTCGAAGAGTGATTCACAGATCGAATTGGATCAGGCCAGGCTCGCTCAGGAAGTGGCTTACCTCTCAGATAAAAGCGATATCTCGGAGGAGATTTCCCGGCTAAACAGCCACATTGAACAATTTCAATCCATCCTCGAAGAAACAGGCCCGATCGGTAAGCGTCTTGATTTTCTGACGCAGGAATTCAATCGCGAGGCAAATACGATCGCTTCGAAGACTCAGAATCTGACCGTGAAAGAAGCCGCTCTGAAGATCAAAGGCGAGGTTGAAAAGCTCCGGGAGCAGGTACAAAACGCCGAATAGGATGCGTCTTTCTGACAAATCATCCCGACTTTTTGCGGAGTTCTTCGAGGAGATGGGGTGCTGCGGCGCTTCAGATTTCCCCGATGTGCGAATCTATACCGGGCGCGGAGCCAGAATTCTTACAAGGCTGCTCATAGTTGACGGAATCACGATCGGCAAGAGCGTCTTTGTAGATAGAAAATATCTAAGTCGACGGGCAAATGGATCCGCGGGAATGGAGAAAGGCCTGCTCGCGCACGAACTCGCGCACGTGGTCCAATATACGAACGAAGGCAAGATCAGATTCCTTCGAACTTATATTCGGGATTTCTGGAGCGAATTTCGAAGTAGGGGAGAATGGACCGGTAAGGCGTGGTTTGAGGCCTATCAGGCAATTCCTCACGAGATTGAAGCGAGAGAACTCGCCGCCATGTTCGAACCATGGCTTGCGAGCCGTAAAAAGTAGTTAAGCGTTCTCTTTCTCGATAAACTCAAACATGACCTTGTTTTCCTCGAATTCTTCGAGAGCGATCGTAGTGGGTTTTATCTTGCGGGGATCAAGTTCAACACGTGGTTTTGCGCCTCTCTGAATCTGCTTGGCCCGTTGCGCAGCAAGCAGAATCAGACGGTACTTCGAGTCAATTTCAGGCACATCTTTCGGGTTCACAATAACTTCCGTTATCTGCGGTTCCTCTTCGGTTTCTTCAATTTCTATTTCTTCAGCCATAGTTTTATTCAGCGTTATCAAAAGAAACTAGGATATCGCGAACAGCCTTAGTTTGTCTATCCCGCAGGAGCCTGCCGGATCGGACGACGGACTTAAGATCTTCAACCGCTTTCTCCAGATCATCGTTGATGATCACGAAATCAAAGTGTTTGTATTGATTCACCTCGTCCGCTGCGTTTCGTAAGCGCACTGCGAGATCAGTTTCGGACTCTGTGTTCCTGTTTGAAAGGCGTTCCTTTAACACCGCGTATGATGGAGGGAGGATAAAAATACCGACGGCCTCAGGAGCCCGCTTTCTTACCCATTCTGCACCTTGCACATCGATCTCGAGCAAGACGTCGAACCCCTTCTCTAACTCCTTGTTAATAAATGCTTTAGACGTCCCATAGTAGTTACCGTGAACCTCAGCGTATTCCAGGAATTCGCCCGCTTCGATCAACTCTTCGAATCGTTCGGTTGAAACAAAATTATAATGGACGCCGTCTTCCTCGCCCTTTCGAATTTCGCGCGTAGTGTGGGAGACAGAATAGGACAAGCCCTCGAAATCTTCCCGCAGTCGGCGGATAAGAGTTCCTTTTCCTCCTCCTGAAGGAGAACTGATGATGATAAGGCTGCCCTTCATCCCTCTACATTCCCTTGTAGTCGGGTCCTCCGCCGCCTTCGGGCGTCACCCAATTGATAATCTGGTAGGGATCCATGATGTCGCAGGTCTTACAGTGGACACAGTTTGAAAAGTTAATCTTGAGTTCCTTGCGGCCGGTCTCCGAGTCTTCTTCCATCTCATAAACCGCGGCCGGACAGAATCTCTCACAGGGATTCCCGTATTCTTCGGTACAACGTGTTGCACAAATATCTGTGTCCATGACGTGCAAATGCGAGGGCTGGTCTTCATCGTGTCCTACCGCTGCGTGGAATACGTCAGTGATCTTGTCGAAGGTGATTTCCTTATCAAATTCCAGCTTTTCGTACCTGTCACCGTTCTTGCCCCGTTGTGCGTATTCTGCAAGCGTCTCCATTCGCTCATGC
>JABDKD010000005.1 GCA_013003215.1 Pyrinomonadaceae bacterium | reverse complement strand
GCTCACAGCATTTAAACCTAAAAGGACCGCGAATGGCCCGCCGCCGAACCTTCCGCGTTCCTTTAGTTGTGATTCTTTAGCGCTAGTGCGCTGTGTAGCCGCCTCTTGACTTATCCCCGCCAGGGACTAAAGGCGAGCTGTAGCGCCCGTAATCAATTTTCATATTGTCGGATGCGAAGGTGTAAGAGTCGAATCCATGGGCATCCAGAAATTCCGCCAACAAAAGAGTGTCAGGGATATACAAAGACTCAGAGAACCCTGTTTCGGCACGAATCTCCAATAGCCGCTCGACTACCTCCAGCGGCGCAAAAATCTTGATTGGGTCTCTATATGTTGCCATAGGCTCAATCCGCTTCAACGGACAATCGTAAGATTAGTTTTGCGACTCAATGGTTGTTTGCTATTTATTCTGGCAACGAATTCCGAAAATAAAATCACTAATAAGAGGTAAGAAAAGCCCGAAAGGAAAATCCTTGTTTGAGTGTATTCACTTGCTTGAAGGTTCCAAACAAGGGTACGATTGCCTCAACTTTCCCCTATTAGGAATCAGGAGAAACATCATGAATTCGATATCTAAGAAGCTGGTCCTGGCGATTATTTCTGCGATGGCTCTTTTCGGCGTTGTCCATGCACAAGACCGGGAAGACCGGGATGCGATTGCCGCTGCCGCGGGTGGAATGTATGTAGTATCCGCGAAAGCGGGAGGCGTTAACTACGTAGAAGGTGTTGTCACGATCAAGAGATCGGACGGAACATCCGGGCAGCTTACTAAAGGGGAGTTTGTCGAAGTCGGAGATGTTTTGACTACAGGGCAGAACGGACGAGCAGAGATTCTCATGAACCCCGGTTCGTTTATTCGCTTGAACTACAACTCAAGATTTAGTTTTGCTTCGACGAAGCTCAGCAATCTGCGAGTCAATGTGCTTGCCGGGTCGGCGATATTTGAGGTTTTTGCGAGTGATGACTTCAAAGTCACAGTTGAGGCTCCCGATTCCAGGTTTTATTTAGTAAAGTCCGGCGTTTACCGGATAGACGTTCAGCCCGGCGGCATTGCGAGGCTCGAAGTCTGGAAGGGAAGAGCCCAGACGGGAAACGCAAGTGCCTCTGTGATAAAGAAAGGCCGTGCCGCCACAGCGGATGGAAACAGCTTCGAGGTGGCAAAGTTCAAAAGGAATATGGATTCTTTTGAGGTTTGGAGTAAAGGAAGGGCGAAGCAAATCGCAAAATTGAACCGAAAGCTCTCCAATAAGAATTTGGGTCCAACTCTAATATCGAGCTTCCAAAATAATCGCTGGGGTTGTTATGACTCGGTTGGACTCTGGGTTTTCAACCGCGCTTATCGTAACTACAGCTTCCTTCCGTTTGGCTACGGCTGGAGATCGCCTTACGGTTACAGGCTCGGGAGAAGCACCGATATGTGCTATTACCCTGCAAGTTACTGGCGGTATTATTATCCCCGTTATCCGCGCGGAGGCGGCAGCGGTGGCGGCGGCACCGGCGGTGGAACCAATCAAACTGTACCGCAGGCAAATATCGACCGAGGGAACCGTGTGAGAACACCTCCCTTCAGAAGAATGCAACAGACGCGAAGTGTCCGGCGTTCAGTTCCGCGTTCGACGTTCCCGCGTTCGACGACAAGAAGAACAACAGTGACGAGGCGTTCTAACAGGACGACCAAGGCGCCTGCTCCTGCTCAGAGACGACCTCTCGGCAATCCTTCATCCCGAACGGGCAGTAAAGGTAAGGTTAACTGATCGCGTAAAGAGTTTATTTGAAAAGAAGGTGCGGCCTGCCGCACCTTTTTTTATTGCAGCAAACCCGTAGCCGTCGGCTGTTCCAGGTAGGGTTCCAGCCAGGGTTGCAGCACAAGAAGGCTGGTCTGCAGCCCGTTGAAAACAAAATGAAGAGCGATACAAGGAAGCAGATTTCCTGTCCAGACCCGAACCAGGGTCAAAACGACGCTGAGAGAAAGAAGTGAGAATATTGTCGCAAAATCACCCCAGTACTGAGGTACGTGAACAGCCGCAAAAAGAGTAGAAACTATGACCACCGCAGCAACAGTGTTAAACGTCTTTTTGAAAGATGAATAAAGAACGCCGCGGTAGATCACTTCTTCTACGATAGGAGCAGAAAAAGTAGCCATCACCGCAACCGCATAAACCGCCGCCCGCGAGCTCTCAAGCAGGCGGTCGAAATCGTTCTTCTGCTCTCCAAAAACCGAAATCAGTCCTGCAAATAAAGCAAAGATGCCCAAAAGAATCAGAATCACGTGCCACCAACGAAACCCGCCCCATTTCATTCCGACCATTTTCGAGAATGAGTGTCTTCCCATTCGGGTTACGATCATCCACCCAAACGCCAACGTGATCAGGTGTGCGGGAAGCACCGCCCAGACCGCGACCAAAAGAACTCTTGGGTTCTCGAGACTGTCCGCAAGGGATATTCCCGTATAATTTGCGTACGCCAGGGTCGCGATTGCCTGGGTGACAACGATCGCGGCAATACTGAATAACCAATACGCAATTGCGGTCAGTACGTTCCAATGAGGGTTTTCCTGATCGAACAGCAGTTCTTCAACATGCTTTTCGCCTGTGTTTTCTTCGTTGTTTTCCAATTGCCTGTTTCCTTGATTTGCTGTTACCGGGGAACTGATCTCCGAAATACGGATCGTATTGAATAATGTTTCAAAAAGGAGTAAGGTAAAAGCCCGTGGAGGAACACGGGAAAAATCCCCTAAAAAATGTGATCGCGATCATTCCGGCCCGCTACGAGTCTGTGCGGCTTGAGGGTAAGCTTTTGCTTCCATTAGCCGGCAAAGCCTTAATTCTACACACTTTGGAACAGGCTTCAAGGTCAACGCATGTGGGACGTATACTCGTGGCAACGGATGACAAGCGAATTGCGGAAGTTGTTGAAGGGGCAGGTTATGAGGCGATCATGACTGCTTCAGATCACGAGTCGGGAACCGACCGAATAGCAGAGGCAGCATCAACGTTTGACGACGACTCGATCATTGTAAATGTTCAAGCTGACGAGCCGCTGATCGATCCGGTCGCAATTGATCTTGTCGTAGAGGCAATGCTGTCTGATCCGGAAATTCTTATGAGTACTTGTTGTGAGGTGATCACAGATCCTTCCGACGTTACAGACCCGAATGTCGTCAAGGTAGTGATTGATAAGCAAGGATTTGCGAGGTATTTCTCCCGGAGTCCCATACCTTTTCCGAGAGATGCTGTGGCGAAACACGGAAGTCTGGAAGCGGCTTTGAACAATGAAGACAAGCTTGTTTTAGGATTCCGCAAGCATTTGGGTTTGTATGTTTATCGAAAGGGGTTCCTAATGAGGTTTGCCGGCACCGCAAGATCTGAACTCGAAAGGACTGAAATGCTTGAGCAACTTCGCGCATTGGATATGGGAGCGGGGATCAAGATAGTTGAGACGAAACCGGGGTCTATGGGGGTTGATACCAGGGCTGACTACGATGCGGTAAAGGCGATCATGGAGGCCGCGGTTTGACAGGCGACCTGGTGGGCATCGGGTTCTTTATTATTCTGATTGCCGCAATATTGATCGGTCTCAAGGCGCTGGGTAAACAAAGAGTCAGCACGGAAGAGGAGTTTGAAGAGCGAGCTTCAGAAAGCGTATCGGCGGCTTCAGCCGGCTTCCAGGCGATCAACGGAATTCTGAATCCTTCCGCTGATAAAGGAGCAAAGGCTGTAGCAGAGGTTAAAAAAGGCGAATACCTGAAGAAGAAGGAAGAAGGCAAGGGACTTTCAAAAGGAAACAAGGGAACAAAATGACGGAAAAGCAAACAAAGTACATTTTTGTAACAGGCGGTGTGGTCTCGAGTCTTGGCAAAGGGCTGGCTGCAAGCTCTATCGGCTGCCTTCTCGAAGCTCGAGGCGCGACGGTTACGCTGATGAAGCTCGATCCTTATATCAACGTTGATCCCGGTACGATGTCACCTTTTCAGCACGGAGAGGTCTTTGTAACCGACGATGGCGCCGAAACTGATTTGGATCTTGGTCATTACGAGAGGTTCACGAACGCCAAGATGTCTCAGGCTAATAATTGGACCAGCGGAAGGATCTATATGTCCGTTATTGAAAAAGAGCGTCGCGGTGATTATCTAGGGAAGACCATTCAGGTTATTCCCCACATCACCGATGAGATTAAAGACGCTGTCAGGGAGGTGGCTGAAAAAGACAAGCCGGATGTCCTAATCGTTGAGATCGGCGGCACCGTAGGTGACATCGAGTCGCTGCCTTTTATGGAAGCGATTCGACAGATGGGCAATGAGGAAGGCAGCGATAACGCGATCTTTGTTCACGTGACACTGGTTCCGTTTATCGCGGCTGCGGGCGAACTTAAGACAAAGCCCACCCAGCACAGTGTGAGAGAACTGCGCGAGATCGGTATCGCCCCGGATATTTTGCTCTGCCGTTCCGACAGGCCGCTGCCTCTGGATTTGAGACGAAAGATCGCATTGTTTTGCAACGTTCAGGAGCACGCAGTGATTTCTGCTCTCGATGTTTCGACGATCTATGATGTGCCGCTCGCTTTCCATGAACAAGAACTTGATTCGCTGATTGTTAACCAGCTGGACCTAAACGAGAGATATCCGACTGTTGATTTGAAGGAATGGAGACAGCTTGTTTCTACTGTTAAAGAGCCGTCCGAGGGAACCGTTAAAATCGGCATCATTGGCAAATATGTAGAGCTTGAAGATTCATACAAGTCATTGAGGGAAGCACTTACACACGCCGGCGTCGCAAATAATCTGAGAGTGAAAGTGGACTGGGTTGAGTCGGAAGATCTAATGGTCGACGGATACGAGTCTCAACTTAGGGATTTTGACGCGATACTCGTACCGGGTGGTTTTGGTAAGCGTGGAGTCGCCGGGATGATCCGTGCAATTCAGTACGCTCGCAAATCGGGAACTCCTTATTTTGGTATTTGTCTTGGAATGCAGACCGCCTGCATCGAATTCGCGAGAAATGTGTGTGGTATCAAGGATGCGGATTCCACCGAGTTTTCGGAAGACACGCCGTCACCGGTAATATTTAAGCTCCGCGATCTGGTTGACGTAGAAGAACTTGGCGGGACGATGAGACTTGGCGCATGGGATTGTCAGTTAACGGAGGGCTCACTGGCTTCGGAGATCTATCACGGTCAGGACGTGATTTCTGAAAGACACAGGCACCGATTTGAGTTTAACCCTGTGTTCAAACAAAAACTCGAAGAAGGGGGGCTCGTTTTCAGTGGTAATTCGCTAAACCGGAAGTTTGTCGAGATGGTTGAACTGCCGAGGGATGTTCACCCGTTCTTTATCGGGTGCCAGTTTCATCCGGAGTACAAGTCAAAGCCATTGAATGCCCATCCTCTGTTTCACTCATTCGTCGAAGCTGCATGGCAGAATCGAGTGGCAAGCGAGAATCTGCGCGATGATGTTAAGGAGGATTCGCCAATCTCAAAAAAGGCACCGGAAGCCTCTCAGGCAGCAACCGCGGGTAACGAGGATTAAATACAGACTTGAATTTGGGATACTGAGCCGGCGAGGCAGTTCGCCGGCTTTTTATTCATGCATCATTAACTTTTACCTTACCGTCTGCTCTCCCCGCAATTTCCGAATTTTCGGGTTCGCAATCAGATTCCTGAATTTTTGCTGAAGTATTTTATGAAACGCAGCATCAACGAATTCAAAATTTTATCAAATGCGCCTTAAAGGCCAGCTCAATTGCTTTGCATTCAACAGAACACAGTTTACGACAGTGAACACAAACCTAAGCAGTAGTTCCTTCGGGAAACACACGCGGACACACGAAGCAAGGATCATCCAGATCGGCGCCCGCTTGTCATTCTGATCTCATACAATTCGTTGATTCAAGACGAATTCGAGATTTCGGGGGTACGCCGGATTTCCGGCGGACTTTTTTTATTGCCGGGGTGTTGTATTAATCCAAGGTTGCTATTATGTTTTTGAATGGCGCACGAACATTGGTGCTATACGGAGAAATATGAATTCATTCAGCGTGGGAAATGCGACTTTTGGAGACGGGCGATTGACGATCATCGCGGGTCCCTGTGTAGTTGAGAATCTTGACCATGCGTCATTGATGGCGGGAAAAGTAAGGGAAGCCTGCGGTAATGCCGGTCTGGAGTTCGTTTATAAGTCCTCTTTTGATAAGGCAAACCGGAGCTCGATCGAGAGTTTTCGGGGCGATGGAATGGAAACCGGCCTCGAAGTCTTGAATGAGGTAAAAAAGGAACACGGCGTTCCGGTCATTACCGATGTTCATGAACCGTGGCAGGTAGCGAAGGTCTCAGAGGTAGCGGACATCATACAAATCCCGGCATTCCTTTGCAGGCAAACGGATCTGTTGGTTGCGGCTGCGAAATCAGGAAAAGCGGTTAACGTAAAGAAGGGGCAATTCTTGGCGCCTTGGGACGCGAAGAATATCGTAGATAAACTCGTGTCCGCTGATTGTAAGAAGATTCTACTTACAGAACGCGGTGTCAGTTTTGGTTACAACAATCTAGTTGTTGATCTGAGGTCCTTCCCGGTTATGCGTGAGTTTGGCCATCCTGTAGTTTTTGACGCGACCCATTCGCTCCAGCTTCCCGGCGGCCTCGGCAAAGCGACGGGGGGGCAGGCGGAATACATCGAGCACTTCGCACGAGCGGCGGTTGCGTGCGGGGTCGATGCGGTATTCATGGAAGTTCACAATGATCCGGCAAATGCACCGAGTGACGGACCCAATCAGTTGCCGGTGGAGAGGCTTGAACCTCTACTTCATAAGTTGAAGGCGATTCACGAATTGGTTGCCGTCAAAGAGGAACGGGCATCCTCCTGATTTCGATCGGCGTCAAAACAGGGAAGTTTATTCCATACAGGTTTTAATCATAAATATGAGAACGAGATCAATTCAGTTCATAGTTACGGCTTTGGTACTGTCGGTATTCCCCTTGATTGTTTCAGCCCAGATCAAGTTGACCTGGAAGGTCGAGCAATTTGATATTGCGAGCGTATTGCCTTCCAACTACTCTGCGGACAGAGATCTTGACGTCACGGCCAAACTGAGGCTTAGGAATCAATCCGAGAGAGGGTTCGGCCGGGTCACACTTAGGATCAATGAGTCGGCGAAGATCGAATCGGTGACCGCAAACGGCACCTCCGTGGATTTTAGGTTGGGAACGGAAAAGTTGAGCGAGACTCAGAATCTGCAAAAGGTTCAGATTCGTGTGCCCAGCGTTGCTGCAGGGGCGACCGTTGAAGTTTCGGTCAAATACAAATTCAAAGTGGATGCGAATTCCGGACTAAATGCCCTTTCGCCGACGGAGTCACAGTTCCTGCCCTACTCCTATTGGTACCCGGCACCGACTAGCTGGTTTTTTCCTGAAGGGGCCGATCGGGCTCCGGTGAATATTAGTGTTGAAGGAGTTGGAAACAGGAAGCTGGTTGCGGCCGGTTCCGGTGTTGGGAACAAGTTTTCGGCCCCGGTTAGCGGAATGCCGTTCTTCGCGACGGGTAACTGGAACGTAACTGAGTCAGATGGTGTGTTTGTCTACGCACCGAAATCGAAAGGGGTAGTTCCGGCCCGTATTCAGGAATTGGCGGGCCTAGCTGGTGAAGCAAAGGCTTATGTAGAGTCGCTGGCGGGCAAGAAGATTGATGTACCAATACATATAGTAGGTGTGAGCCGCGGTTCCGGGTTTTCAGAGAATGGGACTGTTTTTGTCGACAGGGGGGCATTCATGTCCGGAAGTCTTGATTCGAAAACGGCCGTTGCGATCACAGAAGCTGTCTCGAAAGCTATGTTCGGAAACGTAGTAGAGGTTCGCGGTCGGGCATACGGCGTAGTTAGTGAGGGCCTCTCTCGTCATGTCTCGAATCGATTTATCGAAGACAAATTTGGAAAGGAGACCTTGGAAACGATACGGCTGCGGCAACTATCGAACTATCAGGCGATTTCGGACAAGGACGGTCCTTTAAGTCAGATAACGCCCGTCGATGTCTATTACTATTCTGCGACCGGCAACAAAGGGGCAATGATCTGGAATTACCTGGGCCAGAAATATGAAGGGCAATTCGATTCGATTCTGAGAGCAAGCCTTGCTGACGGAGAACTCTCGCTGACTGAGCTTCGATCGGCGTTTTCAGGACAGAAGGGATATCTTGATTATTCGATAGATCAGGTCACCGGTTTGAATCTCATGATCGGCAGGCCTCTGGCCTCCGGAGCCGTGACCAAGTGTGCACTTCGAAACCTTGGCGAGGTACCTGTTGTCGTTGAAGCGGTTGGGTACGAAGCATCGGGAAAGAAGTATTCCTCAACAATCACTATTCCGGCCAAGGGGTTCTCCGAGGTCGTATTCCAGTCACCGTCAGTTGTTCGCGCCGAATTGGATCCCGGTAAGTTGTACACTCAGCTCTCGTACAGGGATGACGTGGCGCCGAGGGAGATCACCGACGACGATCCGCTGGTCTTCATAAAACGCGAGTTTGACAGGCAGAGGTATAGCGAGGCCGAAAGAAATGCTCGATTGGTTCTTCGCAGATTTCCTGCGTTCGATGACGCGAGAGTATTCCTCGGGCGTGCTCATCTTGCCCAGGGTCGGATGACCGATGCGAAGACGGAGTTTGAAAAGGTGCTTGGTTCGAAGCTGCCGACTCCCCAAAGCCAAGCGTGGGCTTTAGTAGGACTTGGAGAGGTTGCCCGAAAGACCGGTAATAAACAGAGGGCATTGGAGCACTATCAAAAGGCAATCCAGTCTGACGCTGAGTACGGGGCTACACTTGCGGCAAGAAGAGGGCGAAAGGAGCTGAACGTGAAATCGGAAATACCTTCCGAGGTTACATCGTTTTTTGCGAACTTCGACAAGGCGGTCGTGGCGAATTCAAAGAGGGCAGTCGAATCGCTCTTGATGAAAGGTGAAATTGCCCGTTTCTCTGGAAGTGTCGCCGGACAAACGCAGGCATGGACGACCTCGATCATTGCGGTCGATGCACTGGATGATGAATCTTTCCTGGTTGAGACCGATCTATCCCTTAAACTCCTCAATAGGAATGTGGAAACGGGGCTCGCTGTGTTTCGTCTTTCGCGCGTCGGTGGAGAATTGAAGCTGAGCGGCGTAGAAGTCTTTGAGGTCAGTTAATGGAGATTCAGGACGGTTTGATTGAGACCGCTGCAAATATAAAGTTGCTCGCATTGGATTGCGATGGAGTATTGACCGATGGACGGCTGTACTTAGGAAGAAATGGTGAGGAGTTGAAGGTGTTTCATGTTCACGACGGGTATGGAATCGTGAAGTGGAAGAACGCGGGGCTTCTTTCTGCAGTGATAACCGCACGGGAATCGCCGATGGTTTCCTCACGGGCGGAGGAACTTGGGATCGATCATGTCGTTCAGAATGCTAAAGACAAGGCATCGGAACTATTAAATATCTGCAGGGTCGAGGGTATCGATGCATCAGAATGCGCATATGTTGGAGACGACAATGCGGATCTTGCGGCCTTTGAGGTAGCGGGATTGCCCATCGCGGTTGCAAACGCGGTTCCTGAAGTCCTTGCTGCTGCTTCGCTGGTGACCAGCAAAAGTGGGGGTGCCGGTGCGGTAAGGGAAGTCGTGGAAGCACTTCTTGCGAGCCGGAATTAAGGGTGTATTCAAAAACCCATCTACCAGCTTGACAATGTCTCGCCATTTGTAGAAACTCTCTAATTGCCGCTCGCGAAATCGGCTCAAAAAAAAGATGAGAAATATCGCGTTTGGTGCTTGACAATCAATTCGACTTCTATATACTTAGAGTTTCGCTTCGGGGAATACCCGATGCGTTTTGATTGTACGAAATTGGTATTTGAAAACTAGGTTATGCGTGTCCAATGTTAATTCATTAGATAAAACCAAAGATGTTCTTCACGGAACGTCTTAGTTCGTAATTCGAACAAAACCAGATGATAACTTTTTTAACGAGAGTTTGATCCTGGCTCAGAATCAACGCTGGCGGCGTGCCTCAGACATGCAAGTCGAACGATTAAAGCTCACTTCGGTGAGTGCATAGAGTGGCGTACGGGAGAGTAACACGTAAGT
>JABDKD010000273.1 GCA_013003215.1 Pyrinomonadaceae bacterium | reverse complement strand
GCTGAGAGATACGTTGATATCGCCGCGCTTTTCCCCGCGGAGCAAATGGCAGCAATGCGGGAATACTACTCAAAGCTTGTGTCGCTCGGCTTTATGCGTTTCGGGGATAATCAGGTCAAAAACCGCTATTGGCTGCACAACGAACCTGTCGCCTCGTATGTGCACAGGGAATTGTCGGAATTGATAAATCTCATTACCGGTGAAAATCTCATTCCTGCCTATTGCTATGCCGCAGCATACACCGAAGGAGCTGATCTAAAGCCTCACCTCGACCGTGAACAATGCGAGTACAGCGTCTCGTTCCAGGTTGATTACCAACCTCAACAAAAAGATCACACATCACCCTGGGCACTGAGCGTGGCCATTCCCGGTCGAGACCTGGGCGGACGGAAAGCATTCAGTTGGGATGAGTTTTATTCAGATAAAGACCTTTGCGGGGATACAAGGCCGATCAATTTACGCAGCGGCGACGCATTGTTCTACAAGGGATGCGAGCTTTTACACTTCCGCAAAGAGCTTCCAAAGGGGGCGACGTCGACATCTTTGTTTCTACACTACGTGCCTGAGGGATTCGAATCCGACCTGAACTAATCGTGTTCGCTCTCACTTCTAAGCATCGAGATCAACTCAAGATAGCGCCTCTCGCGCCGCATAGAAATGAAAGCAAACAACAGCAGCGCAGCCATAATTCCGATTGTCGCAAGCGTCATAAAAGGAAGAATCGCCGCCATCAGGAATAACATTGAGGCGGGGATCGACCCTTTATCCAGTTCTGACATAACATGAAACGGGTTGGCGAGTAGCGGGTGAAACACGATCAGCCAGACAGTAAGTCCAATCAGCAGAAACGACACTAGTCCACCGGCCATAGGCCAGTAGCCGATCATTTTTTCCCGCGATTGAATAAGCAGTTCATCGGATTGATCGAGTTTCATGCGGTTACCTTTATTGATCTATACACTGACATCAGTCTGACTCATGAGACCAAGAGTATCAGTTTCGCCCCAATGCTCGGCCAGCATTGGATCCTCACATCGAAAAATGTCGATCGATTCAAATTCGATCTTTTTACCGGTTGAGGCAAGTGACATGAATTCTCCTCCATGAGTTCCGATGACCAGCAGCCGTACTTCGACCCGGTCACCTTCAGCGATCATATCTTTAATATCAAACCTGGCGTCCGGAAAAGAATCCCGAATTATCGAGAAGAACTGTTTGAAGGCGTCCCGACCCGATGCGACTCCCGGGAGCGGTTCGTTTTCGATTGCATTTTCAAGTACGAGTTCGTCTGCAAGGTCCAGATTACCGGGGTTAATGACTTCCTCTTATAGTCGTCTTAAAAGCTGTTTGTTTTCCTCGATACCCTTAGCAAACAGTCTCCAGATTTTCACGCATTAATTGGGGGATATTCGAAACGGGTCATTCAACTCTGCAAAAAAAATTCATCCCGCGGAATTACTTGATATAGAATGGCACCAACCAGAATTACACAATAATAACAGATACGTGATGGCAACGATCTTTCAAGGGAGGGGCGATATGCGAAGCGGCGTGGCAAATGATTTCAACCGAAGGAAGTTTCTGAAGTCAACAGGGGCGGGGCTTGGGCTGATGGCTTTGTCTTCGAACACGATTGCTTCGATGGTTAAGTCCGTCGAGGTCGCTGCGGAAAAAGTTGCCCACCTTTCACCGGAAGCAGCAGCGATGGACGAGGATTTCTGGTCCGTAATTCAGCAGGCCTTTTCAGTGACACGTGGAATCATCAATCTTAATAACGGCGGCGTTAGTCCCAGCCCGCGTGTGGTAACGGAAGCGTTTGTCCGCTATACCTGGCAGCAGGAAGACGCGACCGCGTATACGATGTGGCGGATCCTTGAACCCCAGTCAGAGACGATCAGGGCCGGGCTTGCGGAGATCTACGGTTGTTCTGCGGAGGAGATCGCGATTACTCGCAATGCCTCAGAGTCATTGGAAACCCTTTTGATGGGAATGGACTTCGAGCCCGGCGACGAGATCCTGAGTACGACTCAGGACTATCCCCGCATGCTCACTACTCTCCGTCAAAGGGAAATGCGGGAAGGGCTAAAACTAAAGCTGATCAAGATTCCGATCGCTCCTGATGACCCGGACGAGATTGCAGGAGAATTTGAGAAAGCGATTACGCCGAAAACCAAGTTGATCCTGATCTCGCACCAGATAAATCTAACCGGGCAGATTACGCCGGTTAAGAAAGTCTGCGAGATGGCGCGTCGCCGCGGTATTGAAACGATTGTCGACGGCGCTCATTCTTTTGCACAGTTTGATTTCAATCTACACGACCTCGGGTGTGATTACTTTGGTACATCGCTTCACAAATGGCTTCATGCGCCGAAGGGGACGGGTATGCTTTTTGTTCGGAAGAACAAGATCGAAAAGATCTGGGCGCTCATGGCTTCGGAGGCGAAAAACAAAGCGGACATCCGCAAGTTCGAGGAGATCGGAACTCATTCTGCCGCCATGCGACTGGCTATCGGGGAGGCAATTCTCTTCCATAATGCGATCGGCGGAAAACGAAAAGAAGCCCGGTTGAGGTATTTGTCACGTTACTGGATGGATGGAATAAGAGATCTGCCGAGCGTTTCGTTCAATACATCGTTTGACCCCCGACAGTTTTGTGCGATCGCGAACTTCAGGATCGAGGGGGTCCCATCGGGTGAAATCGGCACTCATCTCATGAAGAAGCACAAAATTCTGACGACCCCGATAATCCATGACGAATTCGAAGGGGTCCGTATAACTCCCAATGTCTACACAACGCTTTGGGAATTGGATCGGTTTATCAAAGCGGTAAGGGGTATCGCCAAGAATGGGATACCGAAGGCTTGAGCAATGCCGGAAAGTGAATTACGAGAATTGTTAGAGGAAGCATGGCGAAAGCGCGCCGAGGGTAATATCACCGGTACAAGGGAGTTACTTAAAACCGTTGAGGCTTCGGTTTCCGCAACCGACTTCCTGCACGTTGGCCGGGTATTTCACATCTACGCACAGCTTGAATCTGACGAAGGCCGCGATCGAGACGCTATCCCGCTGCTTCGCAAATCCCTGTCGAACTATGTGAAATCGGGGCACGAGAACAGGATTGCACATTCGACAAGGCACATAGCGGATGTCCAAAGACGCATTGGTTCGAATTCGGAGTCAGAGGTTAACTATTTGAAGGCCTTGGAGATATACGATCAGCTCGAAAGTCCTTGTGACCTCGATATCGGAAATCTACGAAGGGGACTCGCACTTCTGCATGAAAAAATGGGCAAACTAAACAAGGCTCAGGAGTCATGGCAAGCTGCAAGAGATATTTATGAAAAATTGAGCCTAACCGCAGGTGTAGAGGAATCAGACGAGAGATTGGAAGCAATCCGTTTAAAACTGCAGAAGCGGCGATCAAATCGATCACCGCTTCAATGAGAAACCCGGTTATCGGGCACAAGGGGGAGGGGGCATATTAAATTCCTTCAATTGACCGCCAAAAAGGCCTCGTCGCCAAGCCTCACGCACACAAAGATTTGATTTTCCAATAATCCGATTGCTCGGGATCACCTTCAAATCGAGACTCAACCACATTGAAAAAAACGTGTAAGTACTGCCTTAGTAATTACAGATGCCTAACTTCCCTTATGTGCTTCGTTTTCCGGGTGTTCTCGACAGAAAATAATGTATAGAAATTCTATACACATGTCAAACGAACACGCTTTAACGTCGAGAATAGCTTGACCAGATGGATTTTGAGGATATTATTGTTACAAAGAACTATCTTGACGAAGCTAGCTAAAAAACATAGAAGTTTTGGCGACTGGTTGAAGGAAACCCGAACTGCCAGGGGTATTGGTGTCCGTGAATTGGCCTCTCTTGTTGAGGGAGAATGCAGCGCTTCATATATAAGCTACCTTGAGCGTAACGTTTATGAAGGCAAGGATGGAAGTCCGACCCGTCCGAGCGAGTCAATTGTAGAGACACTCGCTCTTGGACTTGAGGTTTCCGAGAACGAAGCCAGGGAGGCTGCCGGATATGCTCCTTTGTCATCGACTACCTCGACCGTGGAATTGCTTGATGCATTTCCGTTGTTATTTGACGGATATGGGCGCCTTTCCAACAAGGGGAAGTTGTTGGCTCGTGAACGGGTCGAAGCGTTTATCAGTGAATTGTTAGACGCTGAAGGCATTGAATTCTCTGATGTTTCTATTGACAGCGGGGATTCGAAACAACCCATTGGACCGGGACTCAACCCGGAGGAGTTTACGATCGATTTGAGTCAGCCGTCGCTGCAGAACGTAGAAGACTCAACGGAAGAATTTTCTTTCGTAACAGATGAAGAATTAGATAGCCCCGAATTTAGGGGTGGAATTGAGAAGCCGAAGAAGTCTCGAAACTAGTTTTTTTAAAAACCGGGGAAGCCCGGATCAAAAGGCGTCGTATCCATCTCTTTCGCCGCACATTCAGCTACGACGTTAACAAAAGAATAGTAGGCACCAGGGCGTTATTTCCTCCAAACCTAAAGAAAGTCGCACATGTACCTTTTGGGTGCAGGAATCGGGCTATCTGTGCCTTTAAGAGAAAAAATATGATAGAGCCACGTTTGGAAAAACTGAAATCTTTTGAGGGAGTTCAAGCCTTAATCGAGACGGCGAAAGATGCTGAGGCATGCCGAGACATGGATTCAGTAAGAGAACTGTTGAGCCCAATCTGGGAGAATTATCCGGAAACTCCGGATTTCTCGGGATTTGAAAAGAATGACCGGGCAGAATTGCTGAGACTCGCCGGTTTTTGTCTTGCCTTCAGGGGCAATGCAAATGGTCAGAACGACCGGTTAGAACGAGGACGAGATCTGGTAACCCGGGCTATCGTTTTATTTGAGGAACTTGGCTGTCCGCACAAGCTTACAGAAGCAAAGATTTCTTTGGCGCTCTGCTACTGGTACGAAGGTGCCACTCATGAATGCGAAGCACTGCTAGCTGACGCAGAATCCCGTTATAGAGGAAATAAGAATCACGATGTCTATTTGCAGATCCGATATTATCAATTGATCACTTTCGTGGTGCAAAAAGACTATGAAAGCGCGGACGCCATCTTTGCGGAGCTCGATCCGTTGATGGAACAGTGCAAGAACAAGAGAATCCTGGCGTTGTACCACACCGAGGCCGGTGTCGCTGCTTCCCGAAACAGAGAATACAGCAAGTCAAAAAAGCATGCTGAGAAGGCGATCGACATTGCCGAAGATTTGGGAGTTGGAGGGCTTGTCTCCGCAAACTTCAATAACCTTGCTTGCCTTCACACGAAAATGGGTCACTTTGAAAAGGCACACCGGTACGTGGATAAGGCCATCGAGATCAATAAACAGCTCGGACAGGTTGGGTTTCTAGCACATAAGTACGACACCAAGGCGCTGATCTACTTCGAAACCAGGGATTACCGAAATGCCCTGTTTGCGATTGAGAAATCGATCCAACTTGCCGAAAAAGGTGAGGATTATGCACCCCTCGCCGATGCGTTGATAGACAAGTGCAAGATACTTGTACGGCTTGGACAAATTGAAAATGCGCTGAAAGCTTTTTCCGATCTGATCGAGATTGCCCGGCACAGGCTTGGCAAGGCTGCCGCAGACCAGTACACACAGGAGTTCTCCAAATTAATTTACCCCAAGCGGGGCGTTGCTTACAGGGAGGAGGTTCGACTGTTTCAAAAAGATCTTGTTCGGAATGCTCTGCTTGACTCGGACAACGTGACAGCAAGGGTCAAGGATAAGTTGAATATCTCGCAAAAAGGGCTGTCTGAAATCCTCAACAAGCAGTTCCCGACCCTCTGTGATGAGGTCGGGCTCGAGCGCCTGGCATCACGCAAGAAGATCCAGGCTTCAGATGTGGAAATCCCTGCATTTGACGGTTACGAGAGTTCCCGGCTACTCGGATTCAGGGTTTATAGCGAAAAGCTTCCGCAGTTGAACCTCAGTGACGATATCATTGCGGCTGTTTACACCGGGCCAGGGCAAACCTTGGAAGTGGGAACTTATGTCCTTCTCCAGTGCCAGGTAAGAGGAGTGCTGGAATGTGGAATGATCCGCAAAGAGGAATCTTTGGACTTCTATTTCTTTGAGAATGACAGTGATCCTTGTCCTTTTACAGCCAAGGACGTCAAGATCGTTGGCCGGATCGTGGGTTATAAACTGGCAAACTCGGCGGGTGCAGAATTTACCCCGATAGGTAAATAACCCGGTAGTAGGAGTTCGTTGTAACGATTATGGGTTGGGGATGATCATCCGATCAATCCCCGGCGTTTTTTTCTGGGTCGACTGTCACCGATAGACCAAGCTCGTCGAGTTGACTCTTATCAACGTCTCCCGGCGAATCCATCATCAGATCCTGGGCGGACGCCGTTTTCGGAAACGCCAAAACATCCCGAATATTTTCGGTTCCACATAGAATCATAATTACCCTGTCAATTCCCGCGGCAAACCCGCCGTGCGGTGGAGTTCCGTATTCCAGTGCGTCGAGAAAGAACCCGAACCTCTCTTTCGCACGTTCTTTTGTAAGGCCTTGCGCCTTGAAGATCAGCTCCTGGATGGCACTTTGGTGAACCCGAATCGATCCACTTCCGATCTCATATCCATTTATTACGATGTCGTAGGCACGTGCGCGAATCTGCCCAAGCAAATCGGTTTCCCCGTCTTCAACGGCTCGTTTGAAAAGCGGTATGTCCTCATCCATCAAAGATGTAAACGGGTGGTGCATTGGGTCATAGTTTCCAGTGTCTTCATTGTATTCAAACATAGGGAACTCGGTGACCCATAAGGGTTTGTAAACACCGTCCGGGATAAGATCTTCGTTCTTGGCTATCTCTTTTCGCAATGCGCCAAGACTAGCTGCGACTATAGATTTTCGACCAGCGACGATGAATACAGCATCGCCCTTTTCAGCCCCCGCTTTTTCCGCCAAACTACTGATCTTATTTTCGCCAAGAGGTTTCATTAGCGACGATTTTGTGCCGCCGTCTTCGAGTTTTATCCATGCAAGACCGCCGGCACCGTACCTTTTTACAAAGTCCTGAAGCCCGTCCAGGATCTTTCTCGAATATCCGCTGCAGCCTTTAGCAACAACGCATTTAATTTCGCCGTCTGATTCAACAACCGAGGCAAACGGCGCGAAGTCGGTATCGGAAAACTCGCCCGTAAGATCCTGAAGTTCCATGCCAAACCGAACATCCGGCTTGTCGACTCCGTAACGCCTCATTGCATCGCGGTAGGTCATTCTTGGAAACGGAACCTCAAATTCTGCACCGGTAAGCGAAAACACACTGGCCATCACCCCTTCCATTACACGGAAAACCATCTCGCGGTTTGCGAATGACATTTCTATGTCCAGCTGGGTGAATTCAGGCTGGCGATCCGCTCGAAGATCTTCGTCCCGGAAGCACCTCGCGATCTGATAGTACTTATCGAAACCGGAGATCATTGTGATCTGTTTGAGTATTTGCGGAGATTGCGGAAGCGCAAAAAACTTACCCGGTTGGATCCTTGAGGGAACAATAAAGTCCCTCGCACCTTCGGGGGTGGACCTCAAAAGTATCGGGGTTTCCAGTTCGAGAAAGCCCACCGAGTCCATGTAATCGCGCATTTTTCGCAGCACGTTTGCACGTACGATTAAATTATCCTGCAAACTCTTTCTTCGTAGATCCAGATAGCGATGCTTGAGTCGCGTGTCTTCGTTTACAACGTTCTCTTTTCCCGCCACCTCCAGCTGAAACGGCGTTGTTTTTGCCGTATTCAAAATGAATAGTTCTTTGGCACGCACCTCAACGTCGCCGGTCGCGAGTTTCGGGTTATGGGTTCCTTCCCTTTCAACGACGTCCCCGCGGACCGCGATTACATACTCTCCTCTCAGGGTTTTGACTTTTTCATGAGCCTCTTTCGAAAAGGCTTCCGCGAACACGACCTGGGTGACCCCATAGCGGTCGCGCAAATCAACAAAGGTAAAGTTACCAAGGTCGCGGGTTTTTGCTACCCACCCCATCAAAACTGCTTCAGAACCGGCATCCTCCTCACGGAGCTCCCCGCAAGTGTGGGTTCTTTCGAGATTTCCTAAATTATCCAACATAATTTCCAACTTTTTCGCCCCCAGACAATCTAAAAACCTAGCATAAAGGCGCAAGGAATCCTATGTGAAACCTTTGTAGTTTATTATTGGTATATTGTTTAAGTTTCTTATGTTTCCGAATTTTCGAAAAGTCAGCATCAGAGCTTTCTTTGGCCTCTTTGTATTGACGGCGTGTTTTTCCATTGGACTCGCACAGGATGACGAGGAGATCACCGTTGAAACGGATCTGCTTACTTTTGAGGTTTCTGTCGCCGATAAGGCCGGAAATCCTGTACGTGGCCTCGAGAAAGGCGACTTCAAGGTCATGGTTGACGGAGTAGACCGCAATCTGGATTTTTTCAAACCGATCAAAAAGCACGACGCGGACCGTCCGCTGTCTGTCGTTTTTGCCCTTGATGTTTCAGGCAGCATTACAAAAGACGAACTGAAGCGGCTGCGCGAGGCGATGCGCACCTTTGTAGACAGGCTTGCAGATTACAATTCGTATTTCGCAGTAATGACCTTTGGAATGAAGGTAAAAACTGTACAGTCATTTACAAACAAGCCGAGGAAGCTGAAGAAATCATTCGAGAAGATCTTGAAGGCTGACGATGGGCTTTCAACCCACGCCTATGATGCGGTGGATGATGCCATCAGAATGATAAAGAAAAAGTCTCCGAAAATCCTCAATAACCAGATGCCAAAACGGGTCGTTATTTTGATCACAGACGGATATCCGGTCGGTGACGTCGTTACTCCGGAAACTGTGATTCAACGGGCTAATGAATCGGAAACAAGCGTTTATGCCGTAATACTGCCCTCATTTTCCAGGCTCTCGCCATCGGGGAAACCGATCATGACATTGCTCGAAGCGAGTGGATTGATAAGTGATACCGGCGGGCGTTCCCTCTA
This sequence comes from Pyrinomonadaceae bacterium, assembly GCA_013003215.1. Lineage (GTDB taxonomy): Bacteria > Acidobacteriota > Blastocatellia > Pyrinomonadales > Pyrinomonadaceae > Aridibacter. Next base: position 3,961 of record JABDKD010000273.1, on the reverse strand, counting down.
CGCTACTGAAAAGAACTTCGAGCCACTCTTCAGCTCGCTGGCTGAAGAGATCACAGCTTCTTACGCTCTCGCTTTTTATCCAAAGGACGAGGAAAAGGACGGAAAGGCGAGGAAGGTCACGGTGCGAGCGAAGGGCGATCTGGTCGTCAAGCAAAACAAGCTTGGGTTTACCCTTGGAAAACGCAATTGATCACTCATCTTCCTCGAAGATGTTAAAACCATCTCTGACTTCGGGGTCCGGAGGTTGGGCCGGGTCAAGCTCAAACGGGTCAAGGCCCACCAATTCCAGCTCCGTCTCGCAGTCTTCACAAACCAAGGTGTCACCCATGGCCGTGTTTGCATCGACAAAAACCCTGGAATCACATTCAGGGCAGCTCGCACTCGGCATTTTTCTTTTCTCCGGCTAACGTTTATAAATGAATCTGGCGGCCATTCCGCTCTTATTATCTAACGCGTTAACCCGGCTTTTTGCAAGCAAATTTACACGGTATGGAATTTGAGTTTGAACTAAAAAGGGACAGGGCATTCGATGTGGTTGGTTTCGGTACTAACGCAGTCGATTACCTCATTACCGTGCCCGAGTATCCGAAATTTGATTCGAAAGTTGAACTTGTCGATTACAAGCAGTTTGCGGGCGGAGAGATTGCGACAACAATGACCGGCCTCACACGACTCGGATTGAAGACCTCATACGTGGGTAAGTTTGGTGATGACGCAGCCGGGGAGTTTGGACTCTCAAGCCTTGTCGGTGAGGGGGTCGACACTCGTTTCAGCAAACTGGTTCCCGGCGCAAAGACGCAAATCGCCTTCATCATAATCGACGAGCGAAACGGCGAGCGCACAATTATCTGGAAACGGGATGAAGCACTCTCATTCAGCGAAGATGAGGTTTCAGAAGAGATCGCGACATCGGGATCGATCCTGCATTTCACACCGCATGATTCTGCTGCTTGCCTGAAGTTGGCTCGTATCGCAAAGGATGAAGGTACGTTGGTTTCGATTGATGTCGACCGGATATTGGATGGAGTTGATCAGTTGCTTCCCTTCGTCGATATATTGATTTGCTCCAGGGAGTTCACCCGTAATTTTACCGGCATTGAGGATCCGCATTCGGCACTTGTCGAACTCAATAATCGATTTGGATCAGTTGTAACCGGGACGACACTCGGAGATAAGGGTTCTCTCGTCTTGTATAACGGCGAATTCATACGGTCCGATGGGTATCAGGTGCCCGGCGGCTGCAAAGACACTACAGGCGCCGGGGATTCGTTCCGCGCCGGCCTTCTTTTCGGAATTATTGATGGTCGGAGCCTTGAAGAGAGTTGTCGCAGCGCAAACGCCGTTGCGGCACTAAAATGCCGCGAGGTTGGCGCGCGAACAGCTTTGCCGGATCTAACGGAGCTCGATTCGTTTCTCGCCTAGCAGCCTGTCGGACTTCAGGGATTGTCGCGAGAGAAAGTCCGGTTTGAGGCAGATTTTCTTCAAAATTTCCTCGTATAGGGTCACTATTCGGTCAAATTTTGGAGGAAATGGGTCCAATTCCGGGTTTTTCGCAGCAGATTCCTGTAAGTCCGACAGGCTGCTAAAGTGGGATGAAATTCCGCGATCAACTATAATAGCGAAAAATATCCAGGAGTAATTATGATTAGCGAAACTCTCAATTTCGACACAGCTAACGGTGCTACAACCGCCTATGTTGCCAAACCTGAGAATACGGATGGCGCACAGCCGGTGATAGTGATTCATGAGTGGTGGGGACTCAATGACCAGATTAAGAAGATTGCCGATCGTTATGCGGGCGAGGGATTTGTAGCGATCGCGCCTGACCTCTACCGCGGTAAGATCGCAGATAATCCGGACGACGCTTCAGCCATGATGGCGGCTCTTGAGATTAGCGACGGCCTCGACACGATCAAGAATGCGATCGATATCGCTCGCGAGAAGTTCGGCTTCTCACATTTTGGTATCAGTGGCTACTGTATGGGCGGAACATACGCCCTTTATGCCGCGTGCGAGATCGAAGGAATCTCCGCTTCGGCGCCGTATTACGGAGATATTCCGCCGGAAGACCAATTAAAAGATTTAAACGTGCCTGTCGTATTTATTTCCGGGACACGTGACGCGTGGATCACACCTGAAAAGGTAGGCGAACTGGAGTCGGCCGCGGACAAATACGGGCTTGATGTAGATTCGTTGAAGTATGATGCCGACCACGCGTTTTCGAACAGCGCACGTCCCGAGGTTTATGACCGCGACGCTGCGGAAGACGCCTGGGCAAAGGTCGTCGGGTTTTTTAAAGACAAGCTCTAGCCTTAATTCCGGTGTCATTGATGAGGCTTACCATATTAGGTAGCGGGACTTCGGTTCCACATGCGACACGAACGAGTTCCGCGATCTGGGTCGAAACAACCCGCGGTTCGTTTCTACTGGACTGCGCTCCGTCGTCAATTCATCGAATGGCTGCGGAAGGTCTGGACTGGAGGAATCTGGACGCGATCTGGGTCTCTCACTTTCATCTCGATCATGCCGGCGGACTGGCTCCTTTTCTTTTTGGCACAAAACACGCTCCGGACACGCAGGATCGCAGCAAACCTCTAAAGATCTTAGGGCCGAAAGGCCTGGAACACTGGTTTGCGCAAATTGATGGCGCCGGTGAGTACAGATTGCTTGAACAGCCCTTTCCGGTTGAGTTAGTGGAGGTCGGGCCGTTGACGGAATTCGAAGTGCTTGAAGGGCTTAAAGCTGTTTCCTTTGATACGCCGCACACGGTCGAAAGCCGCGCAATTCGACTTCGGGAGTCGGAAGGAGGTTCTCTTGTCTTCTCGTCGGATACGGGGTTTTCAAAGGCTTTAGGGAGTTTCTCAAAAGACGTGGATTTGCTGATTTTGGAATGCTCTTTTGTTAGGGACAAGCCGACAGAAGGACATATCGAACTCGAAGAGGCGATATATCTCGCGAGGTATTCGCGGGCCCGCAAGACGATACTCACTCATCTTTATCCGGAATGGGACGAAGTCGATTTCGAAAAAGAAGTAAAGCGGTTAACCGAAACCAATGACGTCGTTGCTGCGTTTGATGGTATGCAGATCGAAGTTTAAGGGAAGAATTTATGGCGACCACAGACGTACTTGGTATTTTTGCACACCCTGATGATTTGGAACTCCAGGTCGGAGGCACAGTCCTTAAGTTGAGATCCCTTGGGTATACCGTCTCCGCCCTGGACGCGACAAGGGGTGAGATGGGGACCCGGGGTACACCTGAAGGCAGGGCCGAAGAAGCAAAGGCCGCAGCCGGGATACTTGGCTTGCGTTCGAGAGAGAACCTGGGACTGAAAGACGGCCATACGGCAGTCGATAGTGAATCAAAGATTAGCCTCGTAAAGGCGCTCCGTCGGTTAAAGCCGAGGCTGATCATCACGCACCAACTCGACGACCCGCACCCGGACCACGATCATATCGCGCGGCTCGTACGCGAATCTGCGCGTCTTTCCTCAATGAAGAACTTCGACCCGGAGACCGGCGATGAAAAGATTCCTGTGCCGATGGTCGCTCACAATCTTTTTTCGCGAAATGTAAAACCATCGTTTATTGTCGATATTTCCGAACATCTCGAAAGAAAGATGGACGCGATTAAGGCCTATCGTTCGCAGTTCCATGATCCAAATTCCAACGAACCGGAAACAAGGCTTACTGACAAGAACTTTCTTGCGGATGTTGAGAACCGGTCAAGGTATTTTGGTTCTCTGATAGGCGTAGAGGCAGGCGAGCCGTATTTCGTAAGGGAAGCGCTGAACATCGAGGATCCGTTCAAATTGATGACGCGGAGTATGAATCTTTATTCGTAGGGGTGACGCTTCGCTTGGGGGTGGCGCTTTGCGAAGGGGTGGCGCTTTGCTCAGGGATGGCGCTTTGCTAAGGGGTGGCGCTTTGCTTGGGGCTGGCGCTTTGCTTAGGGGTGACGC
>JABDKD010000252.1 GCA_013003215.1 Pyrinomonadaceae bacterium | reverse complement strand
TCTATCGCGTCTATCTTACCAACGCGCTTTTTGTGGCGAGGTTCCGAGATTTCCGTTGAAAGAAACGCTTTGGTGATCTCTTTTATCTCGTCAAGATTGTTCTGGCCGCTTCCGAGGGTCAAAACATTTGCACCATTGTGCTCACGGGAATTTTTGGCGAGAGCTGGGGAATAGCAGGCGGCCGCGTGTATGCCGGGCACCTTGTTCGCGGTCATTGCCGAACCAATTCCGGCACCGTCGATGACGATCCCCGCCTCCACAGTGTTTTCGGCCACGGCCCGCGCGACAGCGTGTGCGAAATCCGGATAATCGACCGAATCCTTCGAATCGGTTCCAAAATCACGTACTTTTACACCCAGACCGGTCAAGTACGATTTAAGGGCTTCTTTGGTCTCAAATCCCCCGTGATCGCAGCCGATCGCAACGGATCGGACCTTTAGCCCCTTCGTTCTTGTTTCTTTTGGCACAAGGGTCAATTCAAGATCCGAAACGAGGTCCTTGGCAAGCGGCGTTAACTGAACATTCGGGGCGACGCGTACCTTCGAACGAAATCCCAGGCCTTTTAGATCGGTCTCCGTAAGAAGTGCCTTCGAAGACTCATCGAGGTCCCATGCCTTTTCGACATCCTTCCGGATCGAGTTCACCTTTACATGCTCAACCACCGGCTTGCTCGAAGTGGGGCTCTGAGACCCTTCGAGTACTTCGCGAACCAGTTTCTTTATTTCGTTCCTGTCTGCCATCACAAAGAAGTTAATCCTAAACGTTTCAGGGGAAGAAAATCAAAATCAAATCCGGATCGAAACGTCTCGGCTTCGTTTTTTCCGGTAAATGAAATAGTATTTCGAAACGCTGAATCATTCCAAATTGGAGGAAAGAAGGATGGAGACCGGGATCGCCATGGATCATACTGAATTTAAAAACCCGTATTTAAGGACGATGTTTACCGAGCAGCAGATTGCTGAACGGGTAGAAGAGTTGGGTAAACAGATAACCGCCGACTATCAAGGTAAAAGGCTTGTTCTGGTCGGCGTACTTAAAGGGTCGTGTGTTTTTATGGCCGACCTCATGCGGCACATCGACCTCCCTATGGAGATCGATTTTATGGCGGTCGCCAGCTATAAAGACGGCACTGTTTCGACCGGTGACGTTGAGATACTCAAAGACCTCACAAAGCCGATTCGTGATAAGAATGTGATCGTGGTCGAAGATATCATCGACACGGGACTGACCCTTACAAGACTTGTCGATATCCTGGGTACCAGGGGAGCGAAATCCATCAAACTGGCGACATTCCTCGACAAACCGGAACCCCGAATCAATAAGGAACTCAAGGTCGATTATTGCGGATTCGAGATCCCGAACGAATTTGTCGTCGGATACGGACTCGATGTTGCGGGCAGATTTCGAAACTTGCCATTTATCGGGGTGGTAACGGACCCCGAGAAGGTCTAGCGATTGTTTCCGCAAAAATTTGAAAGGGCGTTCGTCATTAATTTTGAAGGAGGCTGGGAAATTCATGGGTGGGAAACCGAGTATAATTTTATCGATCGGTGCATCTGTTGGAAATCAGGGAATCCCTCCGAAATCTGATGTACTGCCACTCCTTACGTTTGGAAACGTACATCATAACTGTCAAAGTTTTGTTCCTGGCAGTCCTTCAGGCAGACCTCCTGACTACTCGGATATCTATGTTGTGATCGGAAATGATCAGGATATTCTGGAGTTAAAAGTGCTCGCAACCACTGGGAGACATCTTCCCGCCGCCAAGATTGAGCATTTTATGGAATCGAAAAAAATGCTTGAGATCACTATGAAGAATGTCGTTATTCAACGTGCTACATACCTTCCAAAAGGGGAATGGGAACTCGTCCTCAATTTTGAGAAGATCTCTCATAATTTTAAAGATGGAAGAACGATTCCTTGAGAAAGTTTTGATTACGATATTAGAACGAAGAACAGCGACTAATACAGTTCACACAATCTCTCGCGTTATCGTTATTCCTTCCGGGAAGTGCCTGATGAAGTCATTTCGCAGTACTTCTGCATCATTCTCAAAATAAGCGTCAAGAGTCTTTCTGTCCTTTGTAACGTACACGATCTCAAAAACACCCCTTTCAGTCTCAGTCATCTGCGCTGACAAAAAGTATCCGGTCTTCTCCATGTCCGGAATGTGATTCTTCGACATGTAGTCCAAAAATCTTGGTCGGAGATCCTTACGTGGTGTTGCCGTAACTTTGTAATGCGTTTTCATTCCATTCCGAAAAATATTGAATCGCCTGTCACGATAATAGATACTTATCACTATCTTTTGCAATAGCGCGGACCGCAACCATTATGAAATTCCTAGCTTCAATTCTAGTTGTTCTGGCGTTTACTGCGTTAGGCAGTGCTCAGCCGAAGCCCGCATTCAGCGTTCTGCATACCGTTCATGAAATCGAGTCGGAAGTACTCGACGAATCCAGAGAAATCTTGGTACACGTGCCGCTCAACTATAAGCGTCATAACCGCAAACTCCCTGTAATCTATATGTTAGACGGGCATACCCCTCATCCTGAAATGATGGCCGGGATTCTCGCGAACCAGTCCTGGGGTGGAATGATCCCGGAAATGATCCTTGTCAGCATAAGGAATACGAACCGAAACCGGGACATGCTTCCGACGCGCGATGAACAGTATCCGAATAGCGGCGGCGCAGACAAGTTCCTGGATTTCATCCAAAATGAGGTCTTTCCGGTTGTTGAGAAAAATTACCGTGTCCAGCCGTACCGTTTGTTTGCAGGGCATTCTTTTTCAGCATTAACTGTCGTTTACGCGCTGACCAAACGCCCGGAAATGTTCGACTCGTATATTGCAGCCAGCCCTTCCCTCTGGTGGGACGAAGAAGCTGTGGTAAAGATGGCAAAAAAGGAACTGACAAACAAACCCCGCGCGAAAACAATATTTCTTGCACTTGGTGATGAGCCTGACATGGTAAAGCCCTGGAAGAAATTGCAGGCTGTCTTTAAGAAGGTGAAAGGCCTTGACTACGAATTCAGGGATTTCAAAAAAGATAGCCATCTCTCGGTGGTGCTGCCTGCCTATTACAGCGGCCTGCTCAAGATTTTCGACGGATTTCGGATGAGCGGGCGAATTCGTTCGGACACGGTAGTCCCACACTACGAAGCCCTCTCAAAGAAGTATGGTTTTAAGGTGATTCCGCCTGAAGACTTGTTGAACGCTTCGGGATATTTCTTGATGCGTGAGAAGAGATTCTCGGATGCGCTTAAGCTGTTCAGAGAAAATGCTTCTAACTATCCCGAATCCGCGAATGTTTATGACAGCCTCGGTGAGTGCCTGGAGAAGATGAACAAGCTTGAAGAGGCCGCCTTCAATTACGAAAAGGCTATGAATATGGCCTCCGATGGTGGCAACAGGGTTCTCACAGCAGCCGCAAAGGCCAACTTGAAAAGGGTCAACGAAGCGCTGGAGAAAAAAGATGGGGAGAAAAGGAGATAAGCACACATCGGAAGTGCAGGCAGCGGCCGACTCGTTGGTAGCGTCGATATCGTCGCTTGGCGATGTGACGTCAAAGAAGATGTTTGGCGGCCACGGCATCTTTCACGAAGGAACGATGTTCGGGATTATTGATTCATCGGGCAAAGCCTTTTTCAAGTCAAACGAATTTTTAATAGACAGGTTTGAAGCTGCCGGGTCGGAAAAACATGGGCGCATGCCATATTTTTCGATCCCGGAATCTGTGCTGAATAACCAGTCCGAGCTAATCGAATGGGCGAACACAGCGATCCGGGGGTCGAAAGGCTGAGGTCTGAGTGCTGAGTGTTGAGGCCTGAGTGAAGAGGCCTGGGGGCAGTTCTGAGCGTTGAGTCGCCTCCTTCCATTCGATTTGCCGTTTAGAGTCGGGCTTGCCCGATAGGCCGTGCAAAGCACGGCCCTAAGAAAGGCGCACATCCCACGGTTGAATATTGAAAACGAAATTAGAGAGAACTATGAAAATACTGACAATCGCGGTCACAATAATGCTTCTGCAGGTGCTTTCCTTCGCACAAGAGTTATGTAAACCGAAAGCTTTTCCGCAGTTCGAATTCAGCAAGGAAAACGTTTTTCCAGCCGATAAATCCCTCAAGCGGCCCGAAGACGGCAAGATGCTGCCGGACGGGAGAATTGTGGTCGGCGACGATGATCACGGACTCCGAGTTATCGAAAAGGATGGGAAGCACCGCCCGTTTGGAAAGTTCAAAGAAGCCGGTTACAAAAACGCCCCTCCTGATCAACCGGGTGCGCCGAACGGTGTTTTTCTTGAATCGAATGGCAAGTATCTATTGGTCGCGGACGTGTACACGGGTTTCATCTATCGCGTTGACGTCAAGACAGAAGAGAGCCGCATAATTTATCGTCACGAATACGGCGTAAACAGTGTTCTACGTGAAACCGACGGAACAATCTGGTTCACACAGTCCGCGAAGAACAATCTTTCCACGGGTTCCGCAGCGCTCTATTCGGTGATAAACGAACCTGAGCCGACCGGAGCCGTCTTCAGGCTCGAAGGAGCCGGCTTCGATGTAAACGGCCGCGCAAAAATGGTGGCGGATGGCATTTTCTTTGCGAATGGGATTGCAATGTCAAAGGACCGTCTGTTTGTAGCCGAAACGATGCTCGATCGTGTTCTGGTGTACAACATCGATAGAAAATCCGTTGCACTTCGAAACCGACAAACATATACGAATGTATTGAGCCCGGATAACCTGTTGGCGGACAACATCGGAAATCTCTATATTGCGTCGCCGGTTTCCAACAGCGTTTTTGCTGTTGACGCGAAATGCGAATCATTGCACAGGGTCTTCTCAGCCCCTTCGGCAAGTAATACCAAAGCCCAGGACGCGTGGGTCTCCGGAAGCCGAACAGGTAAACCACTCATAACGGTACTGAGTCCGCAGACTTTCGAGCCTATGCCCGGAATCTTAACGGGCATGTTCTTATCGCATGATGGGAAGAGCTTGTATGTGACGGGTTTGGGCAACGCGCTGGTTAAGAATTAGATATCGTCCAAAAAACTAACGCCGTCGGCGATCTCAAAACCAAAGTTTTCCGCAATTGTCTGACCGATATCGGAGAGCGATTGCCGTGTCCCGAGGTCTACACCTTGTTTGGCTTTTTTGCCATAAGTTAGCAGCAGACAATACTCGCGTGTGTGGTCAGTGCCTTTGTACGTGGGGTCATTTCCGTGGTCTGCGGTGATGATCAAAAGGTCATCTTCATTCATCGCGCCGTAAATCTCTGGAAGGCGTGTATCGAATTCTTCAAGAGCACGAGCATAGCCTTCAACATCCCTTCGGTGGCCGTAGAGCATGTCAAAATCGACAAGGTTGGAAAAGATAAGTCCTGTCGACTCATCGTTTAGCGCGTTTACCGTCTGATCAACGGATTCGCTGTTGTTTTTCGCCTTGAGATCCCGGGTCACGCCCTTCGAGTCATAGATCGAAGCGATTTTTCCGATCGCGACGACATCAAACCCATTCTTAGCGAGCAGGGGAAGCAGATTCTCGTTCGGGGGTGGTACCGCATAATCGTGCCGGTTCACGGTTCTTGTGAAATCCTCGGGATTGGTTCCCACAAAAGGCCTCGCAATCACACGCCCGACCTTGTAATCACCATCGAGCATTTCCCTTGCAATCTCACAGATCTCATACTGACGCTCGATCGGTATCACTTCTTCGTGAGCGGCGATCTGAAAAACCGAATCACCGGAGGTATAGACGATCGGTTTGCCGGTCATCATGTGCTCTTTGCCATGAATCTTTATGATCTCGGTACCGCTTGCGGGGATATTCGCGAGAATACCTGGGACATCAGCTTTTTCAACAAATTCGTCCACAACTGCCTGTGGAAAACCTTGTGGAAAAGTTGGAAACGCTTTATCCAGAATTATTCCGGCCATCTCCCAGTGTCCAGTAGTTGTATCCTTGCCGTTCGATTTCAGGGTACATTTCCCGTAACCGCCGATTGGTGACTCATGCGCGGGAAAGTTTTCAAAAGAACGTATGTTCCCAAGACCTAGTTCACGCAGATTCGGCAAATGAACCTCACGGGACTTGAAGATATTGCCGAGGGTATCGGACCCCGCGTCTCCCCATTCAGCGGCATCAGGCATCTCGCCGACACCGGCACTGTCGAGGACCATAAGGTTTATTCTTCTAAATTTCATAAATGCACTTGAATGTCGCGTTTCCGACTGGAGCGCAGGCGACCCGCCTGCAATGAGCGATAGATGTCGCGAACAATTTGGACCGCTTTCAATCGTCGCTAACGCGACGAAAAATTCTCAAATACTGCTTCCGTGGGCTGCGAGTTTCGCTCTTACCCACGGCTAAATTCATCCGGTCGCTACGCGACGGTGAAGGATTACCGAACCTCAATCAATTCATTATCCATTAATAAAATTGTCCATCACTTAACCGGTGCCGTATACCCTTCTCTCGCTCTCAAAATGCTGCCCGCCGGAAGTCCCTTTATCTCGACACGAATTTTTCGATAAGTGCCATCGAACTCGGTATTCGTCGAGTAGTAGCCAATACTGTAACTCGTTCCTATCTCCGAAGCTACATTTCGAAACGCCAAACGTGCTTCTCGCAGATCGGCGACCGGAAATACCTTCCCGCCCGAGGCCTTGGCCATTCCGGCCATCTGATCCGCCGCCAAAGAATAAAGCCGCTTGCTTATGTCGAGCCGCTCAAAGTCGCCCAGTTTACAGAAGTCCAGCACCCTCTCAATCTTGAATTCCTTCGGAAAAAGATTGTAGTAACGCCGGAGCTGGGCCTTCGAAAACTGGGTCGAGCTGTAGCAATCCCCAAGGAGACCGTCTTCAAAATCCTGTTGTGTATCGAGATGAACAAAATAAGTAGCGATTCCCGTCTTTGCGATCTCCTCGGATGCCTCTTCGAAACCCGCATCGCTTGTGGAATCGACTCCGTCGGTCAATGCGACCAACGCCCTGCGCCCGCGAAAGCGTTCTGAAGCAGGGTTTCGAAAAACGTCCCCGGCTACCTTGAGCAGACTGTCATAATACGGGGTTCCGTTGCTTGTACCGACCTTATCCAGCGCAGCCGACAGCACGCTCCGTTCGCTTGTGAGTCCAGTTACTACCTCAGCTACCGGAAATGAAGTCGAACGGCCTACTACGGAACCTTCCGCGGTTGCGGTATTAAAGGAAATGATCGCGACCCTGTCTCCTTCTCTGAGCGAATCTATAAACAGCTGTGCCGCGCGTTTGATAAGCCTCAGTTCAGCACGCGTAGATCCGGAGGTATCCAACAGCAATGCGGCCTCAAACGCTTCATCGGCCGCGAAGAAATTGACGATCTCCTGTTTCTTGCCATCTTCAAAAACAGCAAAATTCTCGCGTTTCAGATCCAGAATCGGTTTTCCTTCTTTATCCGTTACGGAAATCGGAACATCCACCAATTGGGTGTCGATTCTCACCTCTTCATTGTCTTCGATAATCGGAGGCAATGGAGGAGGCGGAACGTCCTGCGCAAATACGTTTACCGCGAGAAAACAGACGGCAAGTATTTCGAATATAACTCCTCGAATTCTTGACATAAAACTATTAAGAAATACTACCAAATTTTGGTCCATCTTATTAGATGATGAAAACTTGATTTGTTTTGGCGAAAAATTGTCTCGTGATAGTATCTGTGTGTTAACAAACAGTTTATATTTGTTTCGACGGTCAACCTCGGAGTCGAAACAGAAAAAGAAATTCAATTTCTTGAGTGTCGCCAAGAAGCGCGTTGGTAATCCCCAATTCCATCGGTCTGGTGCGTATAGATAAATGAAGGAGAACAAGATGCATAAATTTACTGATCGTCATAATTTACGAGCAGGCTGGCTCGTTGCCTTTTGTCTGCTCATGCTTTTTTGCTCTTTAGAATCAAGGGCCTACAGCGACCAAGGGCAAAAAGGTTCGCCGGGCGCGGACAGGCTTAGCCTGTCAGTCCTTTTGAATGAAATCGTCGTAAATCCCAATGGCGGTGACGATAATTGTGAATATATAGAGCTTTTGGGTTTCGCCAATGAACCGCTTTCGAGTATCTATTTTGTGTCGCTGGAAGGTGACAGCGGTTCAAATGAAGGTGCGGCAGACTTTGTTTCCAATCTTGGTGCTTTAAGTCTTGGGCCGAATGGCCTGCTTGTAATAACCGCTATGGATACGACAGGTGTATGCGGTACGCGTACGTACAATTCCCCTCCAACCGTTCTGGTCCGCGACGCTGACCTTGACGGCGGGCGTCTCGAAAATGGAACTAATTCATGGCTACTTGTTTCCAGTCCGACCACTGCGATCCTTGAAGGAACCGATTATGACACCGACGATAACGGAACGCTGGAAGGCTTGCCGGCTGACGCAATAATCCTCGATGCTGTTGGATGGACGGACGGTGGTGGAGCAGACATCAATTACGGCGGCGTTGTTCTGCCCTCGACTGCAGGTGGCACAAACGACATGGCCACCCGATTCCCGGGCGATGCGACGCCTAATTCAGCCGCAGCCTGGTATCACGGCGACATGGACGGCGCGGCCGACTCGCTAATGTATGACTTGACGCAGGTCAGCGCGAACTTTCCCTCGGGCGGCATGCTAACACCGGGCTTGCCGAATGTTGGAATGGCGACTGCTTCACAGCCCGCAAACGTGGATTTCGATGGCGACGGGTCCTCTGATTATGCTGTGATACGAAACACATTCTCAATGCCTTCGTTAAATCGCAAGAGCAGTGCCCGAAAGAACAGAATAGGTTCGCCGCAACCTGGGACTGAGCTGGAATGGTGGATTGCGCAAAGTAGCGACAATGCCCAATCGGTTACGCCGTTTGGTATGAGCGGAGCGCCAGGAGACTCGTTGGGTAATGGAGCCGATAGGATTACTCCTGCCGATTTCGATGGTGATGGGAAGACTGATATCGCAGTGTGGCGCCAATTAAGTTTCGGACAACCAAGCGCGAATGCCTTCTTCTTTGTACTCAATAGTTCTGACAGTACTGTTGATACGATCGACTTTGGTCAGATCGGTGATAACCCGACAATCGTAGGTGACTATGACGGTGACGGGATGGCCGACCCTGCCGTGTTCCGTTGTGAGTCACTCCCAGTACTCGGTGGGCCGTCTGGTCAGTGTACCTTCTTCTACGCCGGAAGTGCCGGAAGCGGAATCACATACGTCCCATGGGGATTTGACGCGGTTCCTTATCCGGGAGATTTTGACGGCGACGGAAGTTTTGACTTTTGCATTTATAGGGCAGATCCGAGCAGTCCGGCTGGTGGAGCTGGTTTTGGCCAGTATGTTCTTCTCCGGAGTTCTGACAGTGGGATCGAATACATAAACTATGGCCTGATCGGCGACACACTAGTGCCCGGTGATTATGACGGAGACGGCCAGACTGATTTCATGAACGTTAGGTTAGACGGAACTCCGCCGCCAGTCAGAGGGCAAGGATTTGGAGCTGGTTCAGGGCAAGTCCAGTGGTATCTGCTTGAAAGAGACGGCGGTGGCACCGGCGGCGGCTTTATTCCGTGGGGATTCGTCGGCCTCGCCGGATATGAAGAACAGCTGGCCCACGGAGATTACGATGGAGATGGAATCACAGACATAGGGATTTACAGAAACAGCTTGGTTGATTTTGACGATAGCTTCTTCTATATCCTGAAATCTTCGGATGGCGGTCTGCTTTCGTATGAATGGGGACAGCCGAACGACTTCGCAACAGCCGGCTGGAATGGACAAAACTGATAATTAATTATTTTCTGATTGCCGGGGCATTCATGTCCCGGCTTTTTTTGTCTAAAATCCCAGTGATTTCGGGGAAAGGAGCTATTAATATAATCATACTGACAGCAATGACAATTTCTTCTATATCCTACGTTTATCCATATCCTGCGTTTATCAGACGGCGCCCTTCAGACGTTCGCATAGGGACAGATTGAAAACGAGTCGATTACTGAGTGGAACATCAATCAACTTTTGGTGCAATTTGAAAAGTGCCGGGATTTCGGGCCCGGCTTTTTTATATATCAAGATAGAACGCTTGATCACAACGCGGTGTGTGCGCCGCTTCTACAGCCCTAAAACCAAAGGACTTATAGAGCCCGATTGCTTCAACCAGCGGACTCGCGGTCTCCAGTTCGATCTTTGCGAATCCGAGCGCCTGGGCGGTCGCAATCATCCGGCTCAATGTCTTCTTACCCAGGCCGAGCCCGCGGATGGAAGGGTCGAAGTACATCTTGCGCAGCTCGATCGTGTCTTCACTCAACGGGTAGAGTCCGACAGATCCCACTATCTTGCCATCGAGTTCGAGCACCTCAAAAACGCCGCCGCGGGCGATGTAGCTTCCTTCGATATCAAACAGATCTTTATCTATTTCGTCCGGAGCGGGCTTGAGTCCGTATTCTTCCAAGATGCCGAAAACGAGGGCACGAACCGCCGCTCCATCGGCATTTGTCGCGATTCTTATCGAAATTCCGCTACTTGTTGACATAGTAAACCTTTATGTCGCGCTCACTGACGATCTTCCAGTCTTCATCAAATTTCTTAAAACCCAGCCTCGAACGAACCTTTCCTGTTTGCTTCGTCCCGGTGTTTGCAAAGAGCCATTCCTTGTCGAAGGTGGCGCTGGCGCTCTTGCCGTCGTTCGCAACAGAAACATTCATGCCACTGATACGAATTCGAATCGTTGAGTATTTCGAGAATGCCTTCCTTTTGTCATTCCGGACGAAAACACGTGATGCTCCGCTTTTTCGATAGTAATCCACCCTCGGCCCGTAATAACGCATGTAGGGAGATAAACTTCGCGATTCGGCTAATGCCTTCCATTGGTAGATGTTATCTGAAACCTGTTTCTTGATCTTACCTTTATCCGGAGTTTTGTCGGGAGCCGGACTGGCGGTCGGCTCCGGAGTCCCGACAGTGGCTGTGGGTTGTACCGTCGGCGTCGCTTCCGTAGTCTGTTCGGGACTTGGATTTACAGCCTCGGGAGTCGGGCTTTCCAGAGCAGCCTTCTCATTAGTCGAGTTGGTATTTACCGCTGATCTCGTTTCTGACGCCCCTCCTCGATTTATGTAGAGAAAACCGGCGATGCCGATGACGCCAAACAGGAGAAGCATTATCAAGACCGTTGCGAGCACCGCAAGGAGAGTCCTTGACGAACCGCTTCCTTCAGCAGCGGTTGCAGCAACACCCGGTCTTTCTTCGGTTTCCCTGTCACCTGCGATCGCAACTGTAACCGGCTCGGAGGGAACGGTCTTTCTTACTACGGTCTCGTGCTCCTGATCGTCGCTCTCGAGCGGAACTCCGTCCTGCAGGCAATAAACCAGTGAATCGTCAGAATAGGTACTCTCACATGCCGGACATCTCTTCATATCGGGATACCAACGGTTCGCTACTTAAATGCCGTAAACTCGATCTCGGAAATCAGCGTGTCCTCAGCGTCCGCCGACCCATTGTGTACATCTTTGATCGCAATCTTCACAAAGCTCGTTTCCACACCGGCGAGATCGATCCGCTGGGTCTTCATCGCATCGGGAAATTCAAAGATCCTGAAACGGCCGTCAGAAAACAGAAGCTGAACCGAAGCTACTCTGTTGTTCTTTTTCCAAATCGATGCGTTCTTGAAATATCCGGGTTTAATCAGTACGTCTTTCAGTTTCAACTTCCTACCGAAGTCAATTTTGACCCATTCACCGGTACCCGTACCCCTCACGCCTTCACCCCAGGCGGTCCTGAGATCGGAATCCATAATGTTCTCAGGGATATAGAGGTTTCCCTTTTCACCTTTTCGCGTCGACGAGGCCGTGATCTTGGCGACATCTTCAGGCGACAGCTTGAATTCCGAGGACTGCGGGTCAGCCGTATTCGAGTTCTCGGTGTTGGCCAGCATCCCCGGCAGGAACCAAATCCCTACTCCGGCAGCAACAGCAACGACCAGTAGTGCTAACCCTGCGGCCAAACCTTTAAGGAACCCACCGCCGGCCCTGGCGGCGCTCGCCTCTCTGATGACCGTTACTTCCGACTCAGGTGCGACTGAATCACTTGTCCCCTCGACGGCCGGGTTCTCAGCCGTATGCGTGCCCGCATTGACAGCCACCGTTGCTTCGTTGCTCAAAGAATCTGCACTCAAGACCTCGGTTTTGCTGTCGGTACCCGATACGAGCTTTGCTCCGTCCTGTAGACAGAATTTCAATGTCTTGTCGGTATATCTTGTATCGCAAGTCGGACAGATTCTCATAAAACTACTGGGCCCTTACCGGATCGCCGTTCCACCACCACATCGTTGGAAGCTTCTTTTGGACAGGATACACCTGATCAAGGGTTTCTCCTTCAAACATTTCTCCGTTCTTCATCACGTACCTGATTGCGGTCGTGTGCTTGATATCGTCAAGCGGATTCTTATCGAGTACAACGAGATCCGCGAGCTTGCCCGCTTCGAGTGAGCCAAATTCCTTCCCGAACCCAATCGCCTCGGCACCAAGGATCGTAGCTGTTCGAAGCACATCGTGGTTTTCCATTCCACCCATCGCAAAGCCCCACATCTCCCAGTGACACTGCAAACCCTGAAGCTCGCCATGACCGCCAACACCGATTCTTCCCCCAGCTTTTAGGATCTTGTTCGCTCCCGCAGCAATCTGCGGAAAGATGTATTCGTCGTCGCGGTAATATGGCAATCTGGCGGTTTTTTCATCGAGGACAGCCTGCGGATTGAAACGCCTGAGCTTTGGATCCTTGTAAATGTTTGATTTCTCCACGAAATAATACTTCGCCGAAGGACCGCCATAAGCCACAACAAGAGTAGGTGTATAAGTGATTCCCGACCGGGCGTAAAGCTGAGCTACATCGTCAAAGATTGGGACGATCGGAAGCGAATGTTCATTGCCGCTAAATCCATCGATCGCATGAGTGAGATTCAGAGCGAAATCGCTTCCGCCTTCTGTCGTTGGGATGATTCCAAGTTCTTTTGAAGCCATCGCCACCCATTGCCGCTGCTTCCTGTTACCCACAAGGTAAGACTTGAGCGTTTCGGCACGGTAATGATTTTTGTATCTCGCCACCGTGTCCCGCGCCTCTTTGTAGCTGGTGAGATTGGTGTCTGAGAAAACACCAGGGCCGGTATTGAAGATTCGGGGTCCCAGCATCTGCCCCGTGTCAACAAGATCCTGATAGGCAAATGTGTCGTTCGTTCTGGTTTGGGGATCGCGGCCGGTCGTCACTCCATACGCAAGGTTCCCAAGGAATGTGTAATCTTCGGTATCCAGAACCGAATGCCGGACCTCCCAGTGCGCGTGAATATCAACGATGCCGGGGATTATGGTCTTGCCTGACACATCGAACACCTTTGCGTCCGAGGGCACCTTTAACGATCCCTGTTTTCCTATCCCGGCAATCCTGTTGTTTCTGATGAGAATGTCCGCTTTTTCGATTACTTCACGGCCTTTCATCGTGATTACTCGCGCACCACGCAGCAGGGCGGTCCCTTTCGGTATGTGCCGCGGTTTTTCAACGACAACCTCGAGCTTCCGGGCTTTGGACTCCTCACTTTCTTCCTCTTTCGGAGCCTTCTCCTTCTGCTTCGCGTTTTCGCCGTCTTTGGCTTCCGTCTTAGTTGGATCTTTTTTTACTTCCGGTTTCTTTTTCTCGAAGGAGATTTCTTCCAGTTTTCGGCTGTAAATCGTTGAACCGACGGTCCAAATGACGGTGCGTCCCCCATCCGCCCATGTAAATGAATCCGCGCCGATAGTTGAGAGCCGTTTCACAGGCACCGCCGGTGCCGACAGGTTTATTGTGGGCACTCCTCCGCCGAATCGCGGTACCTTTCCAAGAAAGAGCTGACCGTTCCGCATGCGGGCCAGTACGTGTTTTCCATCCGGGCTTATCCGCGCGTCGCGGGCAGGATTTGGCCTGGGCCCCCGTCCTTTCCCCACAACTCTCAGATGAGTCTTCGGATCTGTACCGTCAAACCGGTATGAAATCAACCCACGGTTCCCATAGACATAAACCCGGTCTTTTTCAGGGCCAAAATGGGGCTTTCCGAGACCTCTAGAAGGCACGATAACCTCCGCATTTCCACCGGTTACCGGCATTCGCACGATATCCAGACCGGGCTGCGGCCCAAGAAAGTCAGAAGGGTGATTAACACGCGTCTGACGATCGGTCTTTAATGCAACTATGTACTCACCATCGGGAGTAAACACGGGGTCTTTGTAAAACGCGGCCTTGTGCGAAATCCGTGCAGGTTGATCATCTGACCCCCTGACCCAGATATGCCCACCCTTCGTCGACCATGTGACATAAGTGAGTTTTGACCCATCTTTTGACCAGGACGGCTGGAATTCCCTCGGCTCGCTTGTGTTAGTAAGTCTTACGGGATCATTCGTTCCCGGTGCCAGGGTATATACGGCCGCAAGAGCGGAAAACGCTATCGCACCATTACTCGAAACCTCCGGCTCCTGGACCAACCTCGCCTTCACCGGTCCTTCATCCAACTTGTGCTCAACATACAGCGAGGGACCGCCTTCAATAGAAACATCAGCGACAAAAGGTATTTCCTCTATTGATCCGTCTGCAACGGAAATCCTGTTGATCTTCCCGCCAAAATAAACAAGAACCGCAGAATCATCCGGCGTAAAAGTGTAGCCGGGCAGAAGGCCCCTCGTAGGCCTCGATTCCAGCTCGTCACGCTGGATCGGATACTTGAGCCAACGCTCGTCACCGCTTTGCAGATCGCGGATCCGCAAACCGGTCTTGCTTTCAAATCGCGAGCCAAACACGAGCGTTTTCCCGTCATTTGAAACGATTGGCCGGAAAGCCTTCCCGGGAAGAAACGTTATTCCATCTTCCTGATCATTCCTCAATTCACGTTTTACGATCTGTGTTTGCCGGACGGTAAACCCGGGACCGCCCCGAGGTGCCTGTCTCGCGAAAAAGAGCTTGTCCTTCGTCGGAAATGCCCCCAGTTCATTTGGGCCTGGACGGGGTGGTCCACCCGCAGGTGCGGTACTTCCCTTGGATATCTTGAGACCCGATCCGCCAAGCCTGTGATACATGAAAAGCTGGTAGGCTCCCAGTGTACTGACATTGGATTTCGATACAATCACGTACTCCCCGTCAGGTGTCCATATCGGAGAGACAAACTGTGCCTGCTGCTCTTTGGAGAGCTGCTTCGGGTTCTTCCCGTTGGCATCAGCAATCCAGAGATTGTTAGAACCGCTTCTGTCACTTACAAAGGTGAGCTTCTTTCCGTCCGGAGAGAATCTGGGCTGTGACGCGAATCCCCTGCCGCCCAGGGCCAGCTTTGCCTTTCCTCCCGAAATCGGGATTGTATAGATATCGCCAAGCAGATCGAATGCTACGGTTCCGCCGTCCGGAGACACATCCAACGAGATCCACGTGCCCTCCGAAACCGTAAACTCAAACTTCCTGGACATCTCCAACGGCAGCGGCTTTTTCTTGGCGTCCTTTGGTTTATCGTCTTTCGACTCCTGTCCGTTGATCAACTGTGGGGACAAGACTACTGCTGCGAAGATACTGAATACTGCGAGTACGAATCGAATCCGGTTCATTTATAAGTGTTCTCCAATTTGATCGTTAACGGAAAAAATCTTCAGACGTTTGGTATCCAAAAAACCCCGTCCTTTTTGCTCACGCTCTTCAGACCCAAGTCGTTGAGATCACTCTTCCGGTGTCCCAAATAGGTAAAATGCGGCGCATCGTTCTGAACTGTTCTAAACCACCCGTGATTCGCCAGAACATCCTGGACCCGCTTGTCCGCGAACTCGGTAACATCGAAAGCCAGCATTGAAAGATGCTGAGAAGTGCCGGGTGCCGCAACCGAATAGAGGATCGAATTGTTAAAGAAAGTATTGAAGAAAATTCCTTGATTCTCATGTTTCAACACTTCTGCAACCTGTTGCTTAATCGGGAGCCCCTTCAATCGGGCTATTTCCGCGTCATCGAGCCTTCCCTTTTGTTTCCAGTGCTTTAGCGCAGGTTCAAACCGAGACTTCCAGAGTTCGAGTGTTTTCGAATAACTCCGCTTGCCGGCGTCGGCACCGTCCCTTGGAGTAATCGAAAGTCCCTTTGATCTCGCTTCATCTACTGCCGCCTTCAGAGCATTCATCGCAGCCGGCTGAAGTTCGATCGTCACGCCGCCGATGTTCTCACTTGAAATGCCCGCGGCAGACTGAAATGCCAATACCTCCGAGTCATTTTCAAACATCGCCTTCGACGGAGGCTTCGCTTTGGTTAGATATACCGCGCCATATTCCTCAAAAACCCGCCTCTCAACGGGACTTGATGAGTCCGCCACCGAGTCGATTGAAAGCCCTTCCCTGGAAAGCATTTGAGCAACGTTATTGCGGAAGCCCTTTACCTGCGGTGTACTTTGATCTGTCATCGTTTCTGATTGTTTTGAGAAGTCTGTGCCCGGTGTGGCCGAAGGCTGAATTTCTGTGTTTGCCGCGGGCGCAGTTCGCGACCCGGGCTGGACTGTCCGTTCCCTTGTTCCCTCTGAATCATCGGAAACAGGCTCATAGCAAGCTGCACCGAGAGTGGCGGCAATTACCAAGAGTGCATGAAGGTACTTTCGCATATGATCCGTTACTTTACACGGCTGGACCGAATCTACTAAATATATATTCGAACTGACATTTTTCAAAGAGATTGTTTATACTCGCAACTACACTTTCTTAACGGGTTAGCAGTTATGGAACTAAAGAATATTCACAAATTGGCTTTGCTCACCGCGCTTTTCGTTTCAGCGCTTTACATAGGCTCTTGCGCTTCGGAGGAAGCGAATGCGCCGGTGGGTAAAGCAAAAACTCCAACCGAAGCCTATCAGCAGTTGTTTGCCGCCGTAAAAAGTAAGGATACTGACCGCATCAAATCGACGATGTCAAAATCCACACTTAAATTCGCCGAGGGAGTTGCCGGCCAACAGAAAAAGAAGATTGAAGAGGTACTGAGAAACGGCTTTCACCGGTCGACGATGACGGATAAACTACCGGCGATCAGGGATGAACGTGTTAAAGGCGACTTTGGAGCAGTAGAAGTTTATGTAACAAAAGACAAGAAATGGGAGAACGTCCGTTTTGTGATGGAGGACGGCGGATGGAAGCTTGCGGTTGGCGAAACCTGGAGCGGCAATTTCAAGTCGCCGGGCAAATCGAGAACGATCCGCGAGAAGGAAAATGCCAATGCCGCAGGGAACAGCGATTTGGTTCCATATGGGAACGGAAATATGAACACCAACATCAAGCCGAAGATTATTGACCCCATGAAAGATAAGAACCTGGATCCCAAAACGGGCAAACCGCGTAAATGATTCCGGTGGAAGAAATAACTAAGGTACTCGCCCTTTATGAGAAACACGGCTGGAAAATCAGCCGTGTTTTGCTTTCCTCTGAAAACGGGTCACAGCAATATTCTGAAATATTTGGCGGAGCACCGGTCGTTAATTCGGAGTTCGACGCTGTATGGTTCAGCAGGAAAAGGCAAGACGGAAGAACGGCGTGGGAGATAAGACTCCTTTCTACAACACCTTACGCCCTGTGCGAATCGTTTCCAGACGATTCTTCGAAAGAGTTTGTCGAGGCGGAAAAACGAAATATGGAAAACCGTTTGGCAGAAAAAGCATCCTGATTGAAGACCGAGCTTGATAAATATGTCGGTTGTAATAAGATGATCGAAAGTGGGCTTGGAATAAGAGCACCCGCTTTTTTGATTAAGAAATGTCGATAAAGAATTTTGGAAAACAGGTAGCTACGATCTGGAAAGATCTCAGACCGATGACCCGTAAGATGTTGGTCAAAGCACTGGAATCCAATACGAAAAAGCAGAATATCACCTACGACGCGCACGCAGATTGGGAGTTAAGCAATTTGTTGAACGCGTTGGACAAGCAGGTTCGCGACAATCGGCCGGATCCTAAGAAGGCCCGCGAAATGCGCGATCTTGCGGAAATTTGCGCTAGTGTCCTTGAAACACAGACAGAATCTGCCGAGGTCTTTATCCAGTTGGCTGAGCGTGCATTGGCAAGAAACGATTACGCGAAGATCGACCAGCTTGCCGACGTACTCTTTGAGAGATTCTCAGCCGGCGAAACGAGCGAGGTCATACGCCAGACAAACCTCCCGCAGATCAGGGCCATTGCCTTTGAAACACTTGCCGTACTACCTGTTTCTCTAATTGCTCCCTTGTTGGAAGACCCCCTGTACTTCGAGATCGCATGTAACGTCCTCGAACAACAGGCAGTTGAGTTTGAGTCAGAAGAAGCTCGCCATGTTCTTGAGCAGCTCGAATTCGTCGAAGGTAAACAGTGGCAGTAGCCGTTGTATAAGAACCGATAAAAATACTTCTCAGGCCCCGGACTTTGCTTACTGTTAGTTTTTCTAGCAGGTCTCAAACTACGACAGAACCTTGCCTGAAAGCCAGAAGCTTCCTTTTACCACACCACCGATTTTTGGTTCCGATTGGATGAGCTTAGGATCCGCGACAATATCCACAAAGCCGCCAAAACTTTCGACGACAAAATAATAGAATTCGTTACCGGTAAAGCTATTCCGTCTTTTCTGACATTCTGTGATCCGGCCGGTGAGAATAGCGTGGGCCTGAGGCGGTTCTTGCTCAACGGGCTCACCTTCTTCTGAAAAAGTATACAAACCGCTGGGAATGAAAGACTTGTCCGCGAGGTCCAGTTCGCCGCCTGATTTTGCCCGAAACTCTTCGACAGTATCGAAAATCTCGAGGTCGTTTGATGCGAACGCCGTAATACCTACAGACCGTTCGACGGGCAGCGTTTCGGTCGAATGCACCCTAAAATCCGGAGAATCGAAAACCAAAGGATAATTGGCAGTTTCTTCGCCTCCAAACTTGTTGGTACAACGAAATGCCCCGTCGAGGTCCGATGTATCTCTTTCGATATCCTCGTTCAGTTCGACAGTTCTCTGGCTCTCGCCATCGAATGCCGGATTAAACCCTATTATCTCTTTTGCGGCGTTTGTCTGAAGGTATATCTGGGCACCGGACTCATCCAGGAACCGGAAATAGTAACCGTGTGGCAGACATGGCACCTCCTCGAGATGCGGAAGGATATCCATGATGACCTGATTGACGTCATGTTCGCCTGAAACCGGAAAACCTATGTCAGATAGATTGCTCATTTCGCTTTTGACCTTAAAACCGTAGTCTAAACCGCGCCGGAACCGCTTTCGAGTGGTTTGTAACGATCTGGATACATCGGAAAGTTACTCGTCAATTCGAGAACTTCTTTCCTGATCTTTTCTCTCACGGATTCCGATTCTGGATCCGCAATCACTTCCGCAATCATTCTTCCGATGGAACGCATTTCATCAACGCCCATACCGCGGGTGGTCAAAGCAGGTGTTCCGACACGTATTCCGGACGCAATAAACGGCTTTCTGGTATCAAATGGAATCGTGTTTTTGTTTACAGTAATATGCACCGCGTCGAGCGCTTTCTCCGCTTTCTTACCCGTAATTCCCTTTCCGTCCATATAGACATCCACAAGGATCAAGTGATTGTCGGTTCCTCCCGAAACGAGCCTGAGTCCATTCGCAGCCAGTTCCTCGGCAAGAGTCTTTGCATTGTCAATTACTTGTTGCTGATAGGCCTTGAACCCTTCGCTCAGAGCTTCGCCGAACGCCACTGCTTTCGCTGCGATAATATGTACCAGCGGCCCGCCCTGGATTCCCGGAAATACCCTGCTGTTAACTGCTTTCGCAAATTCCTTGCGACACATAATCAGGCCCGCGCGCGGTCCCCGTAGTGTCTTGTGAGTTGTCGTTGTAACAAAATCACAATGCGGCACAGGCGATGGGTGAAGTCCGGCCGCCACAAGACCGGCGATATGCGCGATATCAGCCATCACTACCGCTCCGACGTCTCTCGCTATCTGCCCGATGGCTTCAAAATCAATCGTTCTGGGGTACGCAGATGCGCCGCAGATAATCATCTTTGGCCGATGGGCTTCAGCTTTTTTTCTCAGTTCATCATAGTCAATTGTTTCCGTTTCTCTCGAAACGCCGTAATCCGCGACGTCATAATTGAGACCCGAAAAATTGAGGGGGTGTCCGTGGGTCAGGTGACCACCGTGCGAAAGGTTCATCCCGAGGATCTTGTCGCCGTGTTCCAGAGCCGCGAGATACACTGCCGTATTCGCCTGTGAACCACTGTGCGGCTGTACATTCGCGTGATCCGCACCAAACAATTCCTTTGCCCGGTCAATCGCAAGATCTTCAACTACGTCCGCAAATTCACATCCGCCGTAATACCGTTTCGCCGGATAGCCCTCGGCGTACTTGTTCGTGAAGACTGAACCCATCGCCTCAAGCACGGCCTCGCTAACGAAATTCTCGGACGCTATCAGCTCAAGCCCGTTAACCTGTCTACGAACCTCATCATCAATAGCTTGGGAAACGATTGGGTCAACCTCCGAAAGTGGAGACGAAAAAAAACTGTTACTCATAATCTCGTTTATAGCGTAAACGCACAGGCGTTTCAATCGTCCGTTCGACGTTCTAATGGGTAAGTCCCCGCCGGTGGTGTGAAGAGCCTCATACTGAATCCCAAACCAAAGGATCGTGGAGTGTGAGCGGATTAAGCGTTTCAACCTTCTTAGACCCGATCTGCTTCGCTTAGAACTCAGTGGCTATATCTAATAATCGTCTTAATTTAGATGAAGTCAAAACTGACTCTTATTCTGTGTTTGTGCGATTTGAGCGCTTACGATAACCTTTTTGAAGATGACAAACCCTAACCGGCTGACAACAAAAGAAGTTGCGCGCGTATGCGGCGTTAGTGACGCTACCGTCAAACGCTGGGCTGCTGCGGGCCTGATTGAGTCAGAAAAGACAAACGGCGGACACAGGCGCTTCAAAGCTGAAGATGTCGCCGCGTTTCAGTGTCGCCAGGGACTCGGAATGGGGCGCGACACCGGAGACAACTCGATCGTTACGGCCGCCAAGCGGAGTCGTGTCCGAAAAAATCTGGGCTGCTCAGAGCTTCTGCGTTCGATGATTTGCGGCTGTGAAGAAGAAGTAGCGAATCGGCTTATCAAACTCTATTTGGAAGGCGAGTCTCTCGCCTCTATCTTTGACAATGTTCTTGCGGTGGAATTGGGCCGGATCGGCAGCCTATGGGTCAAAGGCAAGATTTCGGTCGCTGAAGAACACCTCGCTTCGCGGTGCACCCAATACGGACTTTTTAAGTTGCGAGGCGTACTGACCGCACCGGAACAGAAACAAAAGCTGGCAATTTGCTGCGGAATTGAAGGAGACCATCATGGGATTGCGACTGATCTCTCCCGGATGATTTTCGAATCAGAAGGATGGTCAGTGATCAATTTTGGCCCAAACACCCCCCTTTATTCGCTGATGTCCGGCATTGAAAACAATGATCCCAAGATGATCTGCATTTCGGCGTCAATGATCCTCGATGTAGAGCGCGTGTCTATGGACTACAAGGAGTTTCTGGAAAACCTTGGAAGCGAAAGACCGAAGATCGCAATTGGAGGCAGGGCGTTCGAGAAAGAAGATATTCGTGAGAGGTTTTCCGCCGATTATTTCCCAAAAACATTTACGGAACTCTCTCAGATTGCCCAAAGCGTTTAACCCTCCGGGCAACCAATAACCCCATCAATTTCAACAAATAGTGCAAGGATTCCCCCTGTCGTCGTTCATTCCACAGGAGAGAAAACTATGCGGTTTGGAATATTAATGACGGCGGCTATGATTGTCGCGTTTGCCACGTTAGCGGCAGGATCTTCAAACACAAATTCACTTGCCAGGGTAGCGGTTGAAGGTAAAGGCAACGAGTCAATGGAAGCTATCCAAGAGCTTCGGTCGCGGGGCCAGGTTGGTCTCGATGCTGTTTTCGCCGAGTTTGAAAGCGAAATACGAGAATTCAAGGCGGGGAAAACGCCGCAAAACTGGACAAAAATCGAAAAAGCGCTCGATCAGGTAGCAAAACAGAAAGACGCGTATTCGTCCCGACTCTATTGGCATACGGATTTGAATACCGCGATTGCTGAAGCCGGCGTCGAAAACAAACCGATCCTTTCTTTGCGGCTGCTGGGAGGCCTTGACGAGGAATACAGCTGCGCCAACAGCCGGTTCTTTAGGTCGATACTCTACTCGGACCCCGATATTTCAAAGGTGCTGCGCCAAAAGTACGTACTTCATTGGGAATCGGTTCGGCCGGCCCCAAAGATCACAATCGACTTTGGCGATGGCAGGAAGCTGGTTCGAACCATCACCGGCAACTCGATTCATTACGTCCTCCAAAGAAACGGGAGAATTCTTGACGCGCTCCCGGGTCTTTATGCTCCTCAGGTATTCCATGATTATCTGAAGGAACTCGCGACACTTGAAAAAGATGTCCTTAAGAATCCGCGTAGGATACGTGACTATCAAGTGGCAAAAACGCGTTCGATCATCAATGACTGGGACAGAAAACTGGCGCTTTTGAACAAGAAGATGCCAAGGAAAAGTCCTAAACCCAAAACGATTGTTTCGGAGGGCACGGTGATTTCGATTACGCCCGATGCCTTAACAGCCTCCACCCGGGCTCTGACGAAAGCGGTCGTTGAGCGGCCTGCTGTCCTGGCGCTAATGCCGCAGCTTTCAAGGCTTCGAGAAGCTACAGGGATAGACGATTGGAAATCTCTGGCGGCGGTAGGAAAGAAGGTTTGGCTCAGCCCGGAAAGCATAGAGTTTGTTCGACGCAAGTCCGGCACAACCAGTAAAGCCGAATTCGAAAAACTGATAGACAACCTAAAGGAGTATGTAGCTATCGATACCCTGCAGAATGAATACAGGTTTCACACCGAAATCATGAGCTGGCTGACGCCGATTGTTTCAAGCAATCTAAAGGCTTTTAACAAGCGTGTTTACTCACAGTTGTTTTTGACACCGGCTTCCGACAAATGGCTCGGTCTGTATGCTCCGGACATCTATTCAGCTGTTGAAAACAATGGGGTTGTTCAATAGATCGCCCTTTAGGAGATTGATGCCCCGCCCCGATTCAATCACGGCGGGGCGTTTCTCGTTTGTTTAGTCAAAAGCTACGCACTATAATTTTCGAGACAAATGAGAAATACCGCGCAAATATCTTTGTTAACTTTGCTGGTACTGAGTTTTTGTGCGGGAGTTTCCGCACAGGACCTTCTTCCGGGATTGGTGCGCCGGATCAAACCCTCCGCAGTCGCGATCGAGACATTTGACGCAAACGGTAAGAGTCTCTCGCGGGGCAGCGGCTTTTTTGTCGCCGTGGACCGCGTCGTCACCAATCGTCACGTCATCGACAAATCGAGCAGCGTCGAAATTCATTTAAGCAACGGTGAGAAATATAAGGCTAAGGGCATTCTCGCTGTTGACCGCGAGGGAGATCTTGCCCTTCTTGAAGTGAAAGTCCCGAAAATCTATGCGAGGCCTCTTCCCATCGTTGCGACGAGCCCGGAGGAAGGAGAATCGATTGTCGTGATCGGCAACCCGTACGGACTCGAAGGTTCGGTATCTAATGGAATCGTTTCAGCGGTTCGGGAAATCCCCGGTTACGGAAGAATAATTCAGATTACGGCACCGATTTCCCCGGGTTCATCGGGATCACCCGTGGTAAATATGCGCGGGCAGGTCATCGGGGTGGCGACCCTTCAGGCAGAAGAAGGCCAGAGCCTCAATTTTGCGGTCCCGTCGGAGAGGATCTCGCGGCTGCGGGTTGGCAACGTACGCGAGTTTTCCGCGGTCAGCCGAGAGGCATCCCTGAACAAGAGAGCGATCGCAGAACAGCTCTACTCGAAAGGTCTTCAACTTCTTTCAAACGACGATTTTTCCAGAGCACTTCCCTACTTCACCGAGGCGGTAAAAAGTGATCCGAACTATGCAGAAGCGTGGTACCAGGTTGGTTTCAGCCACGGAATGCTTGGAAACCATGAAGAAGCGCTAGAAGCGTCGGAAAGGGCAGCTTCGTTAAGGCCTGAATGGGCCGAGACATGGGTCAATATCGGGGCATCAAGCTTCGCGCTTGAGGACTTTGAAGGTGCCGCAGACGCATACAACAAAGCGGCTAAACTAGACGACAGCAACGCTGAACTCCAATACGCGCTCGGGCTTTCGTATAACCGTTTAGGGAGAATCTCGGATGAAATTCTTGCATATCGCCGTGCGGTAAATCTGAGGCCGGATCATGCTGACGCTCTTGAATTGCTCGGCTCGGCATATATGCAGCAAAGACGCTACAAGCGGGCTATTTCGACATTCGAAAGTCTTCAGGCTTACAGGATCGACGCCAAATCTTACAATTATCTGGGCGAAGCCTATCTTGCTCAGGGAAAAGAGAATAAGAGCGTAGAGGCGTTCCTTAATGCTGTCAGTATGGATGCTGCGTTTGACGAGGCGAGATATAACCTTGCAAGGGCCTATCTCAAGAAAGGCGACAGAAACCTGGCGCAGATTCAGTATGAAATCCTCAAAGCTAACGGCTCCGACTGGGCCGACAAGCTCCTTTCGCTTTTAGATCCCTAAGGTAGTGTTTTACGTTTCGCCGCAACCGGCTGGAGAACAAGATTTCCTAACAGGCGGCGTTGAAAGACCCGATTGGACAAAAGCGAATCGTGCCCGGTGCAGACGAAGTACTGCTCGGTGTTTTCCGGTAAACCGGCGGTTAAAGACACTTTTGCAACCCGACCGTCTCCCGGCTTCATCATCACTTCCCGTACATCGCTTATATCGACTCGCTCACCTTGAGAGTTAAAGAAGGGCTCTGGACGCGTAATCACTTTCCACGGACCGGGATTGCCGTCTCTTTTGAGCACATACCCAACCGGGGTGTCGTTACAGGAGCTGCCGTAGGCGGCAATCGCAACGGGCCCGTTAAATCTGGAATCTACTGCTTTTTGGAACTTCTTCGCCCGAAGAAGCACTCTTTCAAGATGCTGTTCCATCCTTACTACTTCACCTTCAGTGTACTTATCAAAGAGTTTCGAATCACCATAGAATGACCAGCCATATTTTTCCCAAGTCCTGTAATCATAGAGGTTTAGCTTGAGCGGCTTGAGGTCTTCATCGTAGAAAAGCTGAATATCGGAATGCGGTAACAGCTGAAATATCGCAGGCATGGTGAAGACTTCGAGCGGGCCGATGTCCCTTACAAACGGTAGATTGACCCCCTTGATCGCGCCATAACCCTCGTTTAGAACCTGAAAAGAGTCCGCCGCACCGTGATTAGGAGTCCCGAACAAATTGATTTTGTTAATGTGCGCGGCGCCGGCCCAATTGGGCTTTCTGCGTGTGAGACGGGCAGAGCCGTACATCGCAGCATATTTCGCGACTAAACCGCCCATGGAGTGGGCTACGATATCGAATTTGATGCGCCTTTCACCTGTTTTTCGTTTCAGCGCGGCCATCTTTCGAACAAGAATTCCCGCGGTTTCAACGTTGTCCCTGCGCCAGTCGTACGGAAAGACAAATACTTTGTCCTTCAATGACTTAGGGGGGTTGTCCCAATCAGCTTCGGTATAACCGCCATGCTTTGTCAGCGATTCGATAAAATCATCGTAATAATCTTCTTTTTTAAAAAGTACTTTGAGAGATCGAATAATATCCCCGGGGACCAGGTTATCCCGGCTACGTTCGAGACTCGTTGCGATCGGGAGTCGAAGATCGTCGTCCTTTGATCTGCGCAAGGTGAACCAGACTTTCTCGCCGGAATATTTATTCACTAACTCCGAACCCATTATCCCCGGAATAATGACAACCGGACGCTTTCCCTCAGCCTGTGCAGCGGCGATGGTCTTGAAGTCAGGAGGGTCCTGCGCGGCAAGCCCAGAAACCAAAACGACGAGCGAAATCGCTAGAAGTGAAACTTTTTTTGTTAATTTTCCCATTTACGGTTAATTAGTCCGGCAACAAACCCCGCCCCAAAGCCGTTGTCGATATTAACAACTGAGACGTTTGAAGAACAAGAATTCAACATACCGAGAAGCGCAGCGATCCCTTCAAACGATGCACCGTACCCGATACTTGTGGGAACCGCCACAACCGGTACCTTCACCAATCCGCCGACAACCGACGGCAAAGCGCCTTCCATTCCCGCCGCTACAACAACGACGCGCGAACTCTGCAGCGTTTCTCTTTCCGCCAAAATTCTGTGAATCCCCGCGACGCCCGCGTCCCATATCCGTCGAACGTCATTCCCCATCGATTCGGCTGTCAATGCCGCCTCTTCGGCAACCGGGATATCCGAGGTACCCGCGGTAGTAACGGTAATTTCTCCAACGCCTCTGTCCGAGTCGTCTTTTATTACTCGGATAACGCGTGCCGAATCATGCCACTCGGCTTCCGTACAAATATTTCGAATTTCACCGAAAACTTCTTCATTCGTACGGGTGATCATGAGGTTTGATTCATGCTTGTTCAACTTTTCAAAAATCCCGACGATCTGTTCCGTCGTTTTCCCCTCACCAAAAATGACTTCAGGAAATCCCTGACGTTCCGCTCGCGCGTGATCCACGCGTGCATAACCCAAGTCTTCATAGGATAGGTTTCTTATGGCTTTCGTTGCTTCGGAGCTTGAGATTTTCCCCGATGAATGTGCGTGCAATATCGCTTCGATATCGTCGTTTTTCATATCCGGTATTCTAGCAGTCTGTCGGACTTCAGGGATAGTCGCGAGAGAAAGTCCGGATTGAGGCAGATTTTCTTCAAAATCTAGTCGCATAGGGCCTCTATTCGGCGAGATTTTGGGGGAGATGGGTCCGAATCCGGGTTTTTCGCTGCATATTCCTGTAAGTCCGACAGGCTGCTAACGTGCCGGCGGATGTAATGAAACACAGAGTGAGGCAGAATGGATATTTAAAAGGAAAAAGACGGCGGGAATACCCGCCGCCTACACCGAGACCAAAAACGAAGTCTTACACGGACCGATCAGATGAATACGCCGACATATTTATAAGCCGCACACAATTTTATAAACGTCCACGTAACAAAATCATTGCTGACCAGCCCGAGTAAAACTTCGTTTTCAGTTTTGAGTTGAGCGTTCATGTTCTCCATTGTCCTTGCTCTTATGAGCACCAACGCCATTCATTAATGCAACAGTGGTGCCAAACCGGCTAGATTTCGCTTAATTGTTCTATTTACGAGACTTAGACACATGATATGCATGTCTAAGT
>JABDKD010000237.1 GCA_013003215.1 Pyrinomonadaceae bacterium | reverse complement strand
GTTTAAGAGCGTTGGAATCGGAAACAAGGGCCGGATAGTGATCTATGGGGATCTAAAGGGGCTCTTCGCGGCACGCGCTTTTGTAACACTCGACTATCTGGGGCACGGTGACCGTGTCGCATTGCTTGATGGCGGACTCGAGAAATGGAAATCCGAGGGAAGGAACGTATCGACAGAGAATGTAAAACGCGAAAACGCGGGATTCTCTCCAGACCTTGAAGTCGATCGGGTTATCCATCTCAATGAGGTAAAGGGGGTTTCGTGGTCAATCACAAATCTGCGCACTGCGAAGTATTCCCTCATCGATGCGAGGCCGGGGGATTCGTACAAAGGGATCACGAAGTCGAAGTCTCTCGAACGTAACGGCCATATACCGGGTGCAAAAAACGTTTACTGGAAGGATCATCTCGAAAGCGATAAGAATCCGGTGATGAAGTCTGTGAAAGAGTTACGTGCGCTCTATGCCGGCAAAGGGCTCCGGGCGGATAAGACGGTGATCACTTACTGCCAGACCGGAGGGCAGGCGTCTCATGCCTACTTCACGCTTAAATACCTGGGCTATGACGTGAAGCTCTATGACGGCTCGTTCTTTGAGTGGAGCCGTGCGAAGGGTACCAAGGTCGTTTCGTTTGCGGAGGTTGAATAACCCAAAAATTAAGGAACGGGCCGTGTTGGATTATGCGGCCCGTTCCGGGTTACGGAAGATCTGGCTTCCGTTTGCGTTGGTACAACTTAGAGCTGGAAACGGGAAACCCGCTGCGCTGAGTTGCCAAACACCTATTGGACTTCTGTCGCCGACCGGTCGACTGCCAAGTATTGAAATATCTAACTTACGGGCGGATCTTCGGAATCTTCCTCATCCTCTTCCGAATACTCTTCGACGCTTACTACCTTGCCGTCCGTCGCGTCAATCTGGACTTCAAACTTCTTGTCGTCTTTTCTCTTGATGATATAGACGAACGATTCAATCTCACCTTCGTCATCTTCGAGGGTGTATTCGTCAACAACCTTACCCTCTACGCGCTTTAACGCGATTTTGCGTGCTTCATCCGCTGTGATCTTCACACTTGTCGAAACAAACGAGGCGAAAGGGGAAACTGCATCCATACCAAAAGTTGTACCAACAAAAGCCAAAACGGCTACAAAGCAAAAACCCACCAACTTGTTCCTTTTCATTAATTTTTGTCCTCTGCTACCCGGGTATTCGAACCCTTAATCTCGATCAGACTTTCTCTGACTCGAAGTGAGAATAGTTCAATTGAGATAAACAGAAGATTAATTTTTGATCGATACAAAAATAAATTTCATGATCTATTATTAAGTCAGTAAAATGCTGATAACAAACTGTTTAGGTCGTTGACGGCCTGTTGCGAATATGCCTTTGCTATGACCAGAAACGAAAACCCGGCCGGCGCTAACATATTCGTGAACGGGTTCTTGTATTGCCTCCCCGGCAGAGCGGGACAAGCTAAGGTAGGTTTGCAGTTTATCAACGCACGAAAGCCGCCCGTTTTGGGCGGCCTTCGTCTTCGGAAGTTGTTCTTCCGGTCTGCGCCGGGAGGTCGATTGCGTCCAAAAGGGACTCGGCCGGCGTTTATATAACTTTACTGTTCTGTGTCAGTATCTGCGTCATATTCTTCAACGCTTACGATCTCACCTGAATTCGCGTCAACCATGACATCAGTCAGTTTCTTGGCGTTCACTTTGATCACAAAGATATAGAAGAGGACCTTTCCTTTTTCGTCGTCCGAGACGATTTCTTCCATTACCTTGCCCGACACTTTTTTCAGAGCGATTTCTTTCGCCTGGGCCTTTGAAAGTTTCGGTGTTGCTGCTACCGAAGGAGATACCGAGTTGTTACCCGTTTGAGCAAAGCCGACACCGGCGAAAACAAAAACCATTAACAATCCAACAACAACCAACGCATTACTTTTCATCTGTTTTTCCTCATTTTTTGCGGGATCAAAAATCCCGTAATTCAAAATACGGCGTGAGAATAATCCAGTTTAGATAAACAGAAGTTAAATTTTTGGTAGATTTATGAATAAAGTGGAGCAAAGTGAATGTGAAGCAATAATTACAGGGGTTTCAGTATGAAAAAAAATTGTGCAGCGGACTATTTTATAACGTTTTGGGCACTCAACTCCAAAATATAACCCGATCCTCGGCGTGTTTTGAGCACCGGTGAATCACAATTTACGGCCAGTTTCTTTCGTAAGCGATTTATATAGACCTCGATCAGGTTTGAGAATGGATCGAAGTTTTCATCCCATACGTGCTCTGATATCTCTTCCCGTCCGATAACCCGGTCCAGATTCTTCGCGAAGTATTCGAGGAGGGCGTATTCTTTATTGGTGAGGACGATCTCGGATTCGTTGGCAATCGCTTTTCTGCTGCGGGTGTCGATCTGAAGTTCACCAATTGAGAGGCGCGGTTGGTGAACACCGGCACGGGTTCGCCTCAAGAGTGCCCTAATCCTGGCCAGCAGTTCTTCTAGTTCAAAAGGTTTAACAAGATAGTCGTCCGCACCGGCATCGAGTCCGCGTATCCTCTCTTGCACCTCGCCGCGGGTTGTGAGTATCAGGATCGGAGCAGTATTGCCGGAGTCCCGGATTTCTTCACAAAGCTCCACACCGTCACCTTCCGGTAGCTGAATCTCCAAGATAACGAGGTCATAATCGTTGACGCCCAAACGGTAACCGGCATCCTCTATGTCTTCACTGCAATCCACCGCATAGGCATTTGCCTTTAACGCTTTCTTAATAAGTTTTGTATTCCGGGGATCCGGTTCCACCAGGAGTATTCGCATGTTAGACCTTAGAGTTGTATCGAGTTTGGCTTACAATCTTATAACATTCCCGGAATCTAGGTTCGTTGTACAGCGATCTATGAAGGCAATACAAAAACTCGAGAAGACGATATCCCTAAATGAAGTCGAAAAGCCGTCCGGTGCTGATGAAGCGCTGGTACGGGTTGTTCTTTCCGGGATCTGCAACACCGACCTCGAGATCGCTCGCGGTTATGCGAATTTTCAAGGCACCATCGGCCATGAGTTCGTAGGCGTTGTCGAAGAATGTGCGGTAGTACCTAAACTCGTCGGGAAGCGAGTGCTCGGAGAAATCAATGTCGGTTGCGAAACATGCGATTGGTGTTCCAAGTACGATGCGAGGCACTGCCCGAACCGTACAGTACTCGGTATTGTCGGTCGAGACGGTTGTCATGCGGAGTTCCTTAACCTCCCCGCTCGAAATCTAATCGAAGTTCCTGGCGATATTTCAGACGAACGAGCCGTTTTTGCCGAACCCTTGGCGGCCGCTTATGGGATCACTGAACGTGTGAATATCGATGAAGATACAAGTATAGCGGTTATTGGAGATGGAAAACTGGGCATTCTATGCGCCTGGGCCCTTGCTGCAAAAACGCAACATCTTTTTTTGATTGGGAAACATCCGAATAAATTAAGGATTGGAGAACTGGGGAACGCGGAAGGTGTCATTCTGGATGACGCTGCCAAAATGAAAAGGCGGTTTGACGTTGTTGTCGAGGCCAGCGGATCGGAAAGCGGATTTGCAACTGCTCTTGATTTGGTCCGGCCGCGAGGCGAACTGGTTCTCAAGTCGACTTTTCACGGGACCCCGAAATGGGAAGCATGGCGGGTAGTTGTCGATGAAATTTCGGTTGTTGGTTCGCGATGTGGAATGTTTGGGCCAGTAATTGACCTCTTAAAGGACAGCAGGTATCCGCTCGAAGAGCTGATATCCGGCGAAAGACCACTGACGAGAGGTGTCGAGGCACTCGACGAGGCCGAAAAGCCGGGTGTTATGAAGATCTTGCTGCGGCCGTGAAGTTTCTACGAAACGAAATTTTCTGTACATCGGGACTGACCGGCCCTATAATTTCTAATAGTTTTGAGGATTCCGATTGGAGGTAATTATGATTCGGGTTTCTGGTTTCCGTAATTTGTTGGCGCGCGGGCAAAATGCCGGGCGTCTTTTGTATTTGTTCTGGCTGACCATGCTCGTTGCTTCCTTGAACGCGCAGACACCGGAGACAATAAGGAAAACCAGTGACACGGTGGGTCCGGAAAGACTCTCCGCGTCGTTTGCCGAGGTTGCCAAAAGGGTCGAGCCGGCCGTCGTGAGCATAGATACAAAAGGTAAGATGCCGGAAGTTACTATCCGGGGTGACTCTGAGAGCCGTTCGAAGGACCTCGAAGACTTTATTCGCCGGAATATGCCGCCGAGACCTACTTACGCTGTGGGGAGCGGGTTCATCGTTGATCCCTCCGGTTACCTAATTACGAACTACCACGTCGTGCAGAATGCGCAGAGGATAACGGTCAAACTTCAAAGCGGAGAAGAATTTCGAGCGAAGATGATCGGGGCCGACGAGGAAACTGATCTTGCGGTTTTGAAGATCAATACTGAGCGCAGGCTCCCGTACATTAATTTCGGAGATTCCGACGCGGCTCGCATAGGTGATTGGGTGCTTGCGATTGGTTCCCCTTTCGGACTCGCACGTACAGTGACGGCGGGAATTATTTCTCAAACAAACCGTGAAACACCGGCTGGGAATGTATTTCAAAGGTTTCTGCAGACAGATGCCGCGATAAACCGGGGAAATTCGGGTGGTCCGCTTGTGGATATGGACGGAAACGTGATCGGTGTGAATTCGCAGATTGCAACCTCCACCGGTGACTACAACGGTATTGGGTTTGCACTTCCCTCAAACGAGGCGGCGAACGTATACCGCCAGATCGTGTCCTACGGAAAGGTTAAGCGAGGGTATTTGGGCGTGTACCTGGACTCCGTTGAAAAGGAATTCGCACAGGTTTATGGTCTTTCCGATGCAAAAGGGGCGATTATCACACTTGTGAGAAACAAGGACGGGGCGGCTGCCAAGGCGGGTCTCCGTGCGAACGACATCATTCTCAGGTTGGACGGAAATGAGGTTTTGGATGCCCAGGACCTGATTGCAAAAGTCGCATCGACTTCTCCCGGCAGGGCAATCAAGATTGAATTTCTGAGGGAGATCGGAGAAAACCTTGAAGCGCGAACCGTTACCGTTAAGCTGGACGAAAGGCCGTCAGAAGAAATTGATTCCGGCGAAAGCGATCCTCCGAGACGTCTGCCTATAAAAGATGGCAATAACTCGCTGCCATTCGGGCTTACTCTGCGGTCGCTCTCCGGTCAGGATGCGGCAGATCGAAACCTAAAAGGCAGGTCGGGCCTTATGGTAGTTCGTATTGATCCGGCAAGCTTCATTTTGGAGGAAAGGACCTCCAATGGTGCACCGACATTGATACGCGGTGATCTGATCGAACGCATAAACAGGAAGAAGGTTTCCGATGTTGCGTCATTCCGGTCGCTAGTCAATAAAATGAGGCCCGGAGACGCGGTTGTTTTGCACGTCAGTTCATATGACCGCAACAGCGGAATGATAATGCCGCGGGTCGTTCAATTTACTGTGAAATAACACACCCAAACCGTTTGATTAATGGTGGCTGATTGTTCTATGTTTAATAGTTCGATCAGCCACTATTTTTTATACAGAGGGACTTGTACGGAATAGATATGTCACAAGCAATTGAAACGACTGAAACTAAGACTTATAACAATTTTATCGGAGGCGAATGGATCGCTTCGGCGTCCGGGGAATACTTCGAAAATGTAAACCCGGCTGACAAGACGGATATCGTTGGCAGATTCCCGAAGTCCACCGCTGAGGATGTGGACAACGCGGTTGCAGCCGCAAAGGAATCCGCGAAACGCTGGAGGCTGACTCCCGCGCCCAAACGTGCTGAGATCCTTTTCAGTTTGGGTGAGATCC
The DNA here is from genome assembly GCA_013003215.1 of Pyrinomonadaceae bacterium. Lineage (GTDB taxonomy): Bacteria > Acidobacteriota > Blastocatellia > Pyrinomonadales > Pyrinomonadaceae > Aridibacter. Next base: position 8,166 of record JABDKD010000237.1, on the reverse strand, counting down.
TGCGTGACAACAAAGAGGTCTATACCCGTGAAATGACAAGGGAAATGGGTAAGGTTCTTAGCGAAGCGGGCGGAGACGTACAGGAAGCGATAGATTGTACCTACTACACAGCCGGCGAAGGCCGAAGACTCCATGGGTTTACGACGAAAGCGGAGATGCCCAACAAGTACGCGATGTGCGAAAGGCAGCCGGTCGGAATTTGCGGCTTGATTACGCCGTTCAATTTTCCAATGGCGATCCCATCCTGGAAACTGATTCCGGCACTCGTTTGCGGCAATACGGTTGTAATCAAGTCCGGTGAAGATGTTCCGCTATCGACAATTAATCTCGTAAAGGCCTGCGAAGAGGCGGGCATTCCGAAGGGCGTAGTAAACGTTGTAAACGGTTTCTCAGAACCCGGCGCGGCGCTAGTGAATCATGATGATGTTCGCTTGATCTCTTTCACCGGTTCAACCGACACGGGAAGGATCATTGCTGAAAAGTGTGCCCGCGACAACAAAATCGTGAGCCTTGAGATGGGCGGAAAGAACGCGATTATCGTGATGGACGATGCTGATATTGATAATGCTGTTGAAGGTTCGCTTTGGGGAGCATTTGGAACATCGGGCCAGCGGTGCACGGCATCCTCGAGGTTGATCGTTCATAAGGACGTCTACGCCGAATTCACAGAAAAACTGGTTGAGCAGGCAAAAGGTCTCAAGGTCGGAAATGGTCTCGATGATTCGACGGACGTCGGTCCGGTGATCAATCAACAGGCCGTTGATAAGATCATGGGCTACATTGAGATTGGTAAGAATGAGGACGGCGCAACTCTCGCTTGCGGCGGCAACCGTTTGGAAGACGGCGATTACGGAAAGGGCTTCTTTATTGAACCAACTATTTTTACCGATGCGGCCCGTGACATGCGCGTTTCGCAGGAGGAGATCTTCGGGCCGGTAACGACCGTGCTTCCGGTCAACGATCTGGAAGAAGCGATCGATGTTGCAAACGATGTCAAATATGGTCTTTCGTCCGCGATCTATACGCAGGACGTTAACGAGGCGTTCCATGCAACACAGGAACTCTACACCGGTATTTGCTACGTGAATGCGGCGACGATCGGTGCGGAAGTACATCTTCCTTTTGGCGGAACGAAGGGCACCGGAAACGGTCACCGCGAGGCGGGAACACAGGTTTTAGATATCTTTAGTGAATGGAAGGCGATCTATGTGGACTATTCTGGCAAACTCCAGAAAGCTCAGATTGACGAAGTAGAGATCTAGCCTTTGCCCGGTGAAAGATTTTGAGTTTGCCGTTGGCCGGGCTCGATTCGAATGTCATCCCGGCACTTTGAGTAAGAAGAATATTTTGAGGAGTTGATTAGATCAGATGAAGATTGGATTGCCGAAAGAGATCAAGGATAACGAATACCGCGTTGGGCTTACGCCGGCCGGTGTTCAGGCATTGGCGGATGCGGGACATGACCTTTTTGTTGAGGATTCCGCAGGCGAAGGCTCCGGGTTCAGTGATCAGCATTACGTGGATGCTGGAGCTACGATCATCGACAGCGCTGATGATGTCTGGGCTGAAGGCGACATGATCATAAAGGTTAAAGAGCCGATTTCAGCTGAGTATACGCGTATGCGTGAAGATCAGCTTTTGTTTACGTATTTGCACCTTGCCCCGGAACTCGAGCTCACGAAACAGATGCTCGACCGAAAAGTTACGGGTGTTGCTTACGAGACCATCACGGATAAGGAAGGAAGGCTTCCGCTCTTGACCCCTATGTCAGAAGTCGCCGGGCGTATGTCGGTGCAAGTCGGCGCGACTCATCTCGAAAAGATGAATGGCGGACGCGGCATTTTGCTGGGTGGGGTTCCCGGTGTGCCGGCCGCGAGCGTTGTGATTATCGGCGGCGGCGTAGTTGGAACAGAGGCTGCTAAGATGGCCATCGGTTTGGGCGCCCACGTGACGATGATCGATCTGAACTTGGAAAGGCTTCGTGAACTTGATGACATCTTCCTGTCCAAGATTCAGACGCTTGCTTCGAGCAGATACCAGATCCAGGAGGCTATCTCGCACGCGGATTTGGTCATCGGTGCGGTATTGATACCGGGAGCGTCGGCACCGAAGCTGATCACGAGGGACATGTTGAAGCTGATTCCGGACGGTTCGGTACTTGTCGATGTCGCGGTTGACCAGGGCGGTTGTTTTGAGACGACGCGAGCAACGACGCACTCGAATCCGACATACTACGAGGAAGGAGTGTTGCATTACTGCGTAGCCAATATGCCCGGAGCCGTACCAAGGACCTCGACGTTTGCACTCACGAACGCAACACTGCCGTATGCGCTCGAACTCGCAAACCGTGGTTTTGAAGCAGCGATAATGGCCGATAAAGGGCTTGCGGAAGGTGTTAATACTTATCAGGGTAAGCTGACGTATGAAGCCGTTGCTTCATCGCAGGGGCTTGAGTACACTCCGCTCGATTCACTGATTGAGGGGGTCTAAAATCTTAGTTCCAAGTTTCAAGTTACACGTTTCAAGTCTGTTTTAATACGGTGCTTGGTTTTGTGAAGGTTCGAAGTCGTGTCGAATCATAACTTGAAACTTGGAACTTGAAACCTGGAACTTTTGTTTTGTACGAATTTGCCGTCACGCCTGCAGTTACACAGTTAAGGCGTCCCGGTGTGACGATCGACAAGGTCGAACCGGGTAGTCTTGGTGCGCAGCTGAATCTGGATTCAGGCGACCGCATCGTCAGGGTCAACGGACGCCCTGTACGCGATTATCTCGATTTTCGTTTTCAGACCGCCGGTGAAACGGAAATGACCTTTCTTGTTCGAAAGGTCGATGGCGAATCGTGGGAGATCGATCTCGAACGCGACGAGGGCGAAGACTTCGGCATCGATTTTGAACAGATCGTACCAAGGCAATGCGCTAACGAATGTCTGTTTTGTTTTTGCAAGGGCAATCCTGAAGACGCGAGGCCTTCGCTCTTTGTCCGCGATGAAGATATAAGACTCTCCTTCCTTTACGGTAACTACACCACACTTTCATCCATCACGCCTGACGAGATGGAAAGGATCATTGAGCAGAGACTCTCGCCGCAGTACGTTTCCGTCCATGCTACGGATCTAAAAACGCGTGCGTACCTGCTCGGTGTCGACGAGGCACGTGCCGACATCTTCGACAAGCTCAAGCGTCTGCTCGATAACGATATCGAGATCCACGCCCAGGTAGTTCTTTGCCCTGAAATCAATGACGGCAAACAACTCGAGAAGACTCTACGGGATTTGTCGGCGCACTATCCAAAGGTGGTTTCAACGGCAATAGTGCCGGTAGCATTGACCCGATATAACACCGATGAACGCTTGACCAGGGTAACGAAGGAGTTTTGCGAACGTACGATTGACGAGGTTTCCGTACTCCAAAATGAGTTCAGGGAAACGCTTGGAGTGAATTTCGCGTTTTTGGGCGATGAGATCTACATTAAGGCCGGCCGCGACATCCCTCCGAAAGAGCATTACGGTGAATATCCTCAGATCGAGGACGGCGTCGGGATGGTCCGTTCTTTTGTTAATGAGTTTGAGGAATTGCTCGAAGAAGTTTCAAGTTCCAAGTTTCAGATTTCAAGTTCCGATAAGGAAACGGCCGATGACCTTAGGACGCATGAATTGGCGGCCAAGCCCGATTCGCCAGACTTTGATCCTGGAAATTTGAACCATGAACTATTGACGCAGAAGGCGACGATCATGACCGGCGAGATGTTCGCACCAACTCTTCGTGAACAGGTTGAGAAATACAACCGGCTGACAGGCGCGGACCTGCATGTATTATCCGTGCCAAATACCTATTTTGGCGGTGACGTTTCTGTGGCTGGTCTTCTTTCGGGTCAGGATTTCCTTGCAGTGAAAGATAAGGTCAAAGGCGATTTTGTGATCATTCCGCCTCATGTTATCAAGTCCGACGAGCCAATCCTCATCGACGGCATGCCCTTTGAAAGCCTCCGCGATAAGTTTGATGTCCCAATTCTGGCTGTCGATCTCATGGAATTCATCCGCTCCGCTGTAAGGGAGTAGTTTGGAGCCGCGGAGAAAAGAACGGCCCACGAAATACGCGAAAGGCACGAAAAACGAAGCCCATCGGAACCGTCAGCGGTAGCCGCGCCGTATGTGGCGCGGATTGACGCGAAATTAAAATGGATCTGCGCGGATTTCAGCGGAAGATTGATATCGGATCATACGACGAAAGCCGCCGTAGTTGGCGACACTAAATTTTTGCCGCGGATTCACGCGGATTGGCGCAGGTTGACGCCGATCAGACCTAAGCTCAAAACCGGCTCCTATTTGTATTTGTATTTTCTCAGATCCGTTTTAATCCGCGTCAATCCGCGGCCAAAGCTCGGTTCCGGCTATGGGTTGGTTAGTTTTATCTCGTAGAGGTTTTTCCAGTTTTTGCCGGTGACGAAGATTCGTTCCCCTTCCGGGTCGTACGCGATTCCGTTCATCGTGTTTTCATCGTCGCGTTTCGTATCTTTCGGTGAAATACCTGAGAGGTTTATCCAACCAACGAGCTTGCCCGTTTCCGGATTGATTCTTGCGATGTGGTTGGGTTTTCCGATCGTTTCCGAATGCCAGATATTTGCCCAGATCTCACCCTTTACCCACTCGAGCTCATTGAGTTTCATCAGCGGTTTGCCGTCTTCGTTGTTTACAGTAAGGGTTCTCATCGTGTTGTAGGTTTTTGGATCGATGACCCTGATGATGTGCGTCCCATCGCTCTGGTAAAGATTTGTTCCATCGTAGGTCAGTCCCCACCCCTGTCCTGAGTATCGGAATTCCCGAAGCAGCTTGAATCCATCAAGGCTATAGACAAAACCAACTCCAGATTGCCAGGTGAGCTGATAGATCTCGTTCCCGACGAGAGCTATGCCCTCGGCGAAGAAATCTTTCGGAACATCATACTTCTTGATTGGCTTTCCGGATTTGTAATCCACCTTCCTGAGAGTTGATTCCCCCCACTGGCCGGTACTTTCGTAAAGAAACCCACCGTGAAAAAACAGTCCCTGTGTAAACGCGTCACCATCGTGTTTGTAGCGCCCGACGACTTCGTAACCCGATACAGGAAGCGGGACGTTCGTCGTTACGGTAGAACTGACCGGGCTCGGTGTCACCTTTCCGTTATTGGCTGGCGCAGCCTTCTCGCAAGAACCGAGAAACAGAACTGCTGTAAAAAGGATACTCAACTTCATATCTTAAACCCCACCTTTCAATTAGAGGCTTCCCGACAGTGCGCGCTCTACCGCGTTCTCAAAGGCCTGTACTGACAAAGTGCGGATCTTATACCCATTCACAAAAATACTTGGAGTACCCGCGACCCCGTATTCCTTGGCGTCGGCAATGTCTTTTTCGATCTCTGCCATAGACTCAGGGGACTTCATGTCGGCCGAGAACTTCGCGGTATCCAACTTCAATTCGGCGGCATATTTCACGAGTGACGCTTCGTCCAGATTCGCTTGGTTTTGATACAGTTTTTCGCTGTATTCAAAGAATTTGCCCTGTTTGTTCGCAGCGAACGCCGCTCGCGCTGCCGGAATGGCATTTTTGTGTACTTTCGGTAGAGGGAAGTCCCTGTAAACGAGTCGTACACGGTCTCCGTATTTCTGCACGAGTGATTTGATAACCGGATGGACACCCGCGCATGCCGGACATTCGAAATCCGCAAAAACTACGATAGTCACATTCGCGGAGTTCTTACCCATGACCGGGTCGTCATCAACAGAAACTCTTTGCTTATAGGGCTTTGGCTCTTTTACAAAATACTTGACCCGATATTTTTCGTAGAGTCTCTGTTTCAAGGCATTTTCCAGTCTCTTGTACTCCGTGGGTGAAAATTCCTTGATCTTGCTCGTTACCTCGTCCGCCATAAGTTTGTTGACGGGGATCCCGCGGCTTTGGGCCTCAGCACTGTAGACCGCGGAATCGACCACCAGTCTCAGAGAGCTGTCCATCTGGTCAAAGACATTCGCCTCATACTCATAAATCGGCAGACCATTCTTTCGCTTATACATTGCGTAAGTGATCGGTTCCGCGTTCACTGTCGCGAACACATCGTTGAGACTTGGTTTCGATTTGTTTACGTCGGTGACATACTCGATCTTTGCGGCACTTCGAAGCTTCTTTCGATAGGCGTCCATCGCCTTCTTTTCAGACTCGCTCTTTAAGTAGTTGACGATCGGTTCCCGAACCTGCTCGAGGCCCATCCCATTCAAGCTCGCCTTGTTCTTCTCATAGGTGGCCTTGATCGTGGCTTCTGAGGGCTTAGCCACTTTGCTGTGGACTTCGATATCGATCAGTGTGTCTAGCTTCATTGCTCGCTTTTTTGCTTCCTGCAGTAAAAGTAGATTGTCTATTTGAAGCTCGAGAAGATCTTTACGTGCCTGTATTAGAGTCGATGGAAGCTTCTGCCAAGCATTACCGACATCGGAAGGAAGATCCTGAACAGTAAAGCTCCTTCCATTCATCGTAGCCAGGGGTGTATAGACCTCCTGAGCCACGACGCCGGCAGACAAAACACAAACCACTAGTAGCAATTTCAAACACTTAGAACTCATAAACTTTGATATTACACGGATTCTGCCGCGCTAAAAGAAATGTCATTAATCTTGATTCTAACGGCTTCGGACTCGTCAGGTTCACCAAACAACTCGGGATGTACTATCTTCGCCAGGATTTCGGTGCCCTGTACAACGCGCGGACCCGGTCTCGAGAAATAGGATGAAGCATCAATTGCCCAAATATTTCCCGTTTCAAATGCCTTTACATCCTTCAAATAGTCAGGAAACGCGGTCGACCTTAGCTGCCTGAAGATATCATCAATGTAATACCCGCAGGGTATCAATGCTACGATCTCAGGGTTAGATTCCCGAATGAGTTCGAAAGTTGTCGCGATCGATTTCTTTCCGGCTTCCCCGAGTACCGGAACACCTCCGGCAATTTCAACCTGCTCCGGCACCCAGTGCCCCGGAGCGAACGGAGGATCCAGCCACTCCAGCATGAATACATTAGGGCGCTTCGTTTCGCCCACTGTCACTTTTCGGATCTTATCGAGACGTTCTTGCAGTTCATTGACCACGCTCATAGCCGTATCGGAAACACCGCAGATATCCCCTACCGTTCGAATGCTGTCAAAAATCTCCTCAATAGTGGTCGGTTCAAGTGACACGATCTTCGCTCCGGCCGCGTATACCTTCGCGGCCTTTGTCACCATTTCGTAGTTAACTGCACACACATCACACAATTCCTGGGTAATTATCAGATCGGGATCGATCTCCGAGAGCCGCTTCTCATCTAGATCGTAGATGGACCCGTGGCCGTCGAGTTGCGTTCTTACGGCGTGATCAATCTCGCTGCTCGACATGGATTCGTGGGATATCCGACTCGCAGTAACAGCGGGTAAACCGGAAATCGATGACGGGTAGTCACATTCATGAGTGATTGCGGCAAGTCTGTCCTTTAGACCAAGGGCGCACACGATCTCGGTCGAGGACGGCAGCAAAGATACAATTTTTTTAATTTCGCGGCTCATAGTACATATTTAGACCAACAAAATCTTAACAAAGTGTCAGAGAATGTAACAAAAAAGCACCAAAAATTCGGAGACGAAATTTTAGTCAACAACTATTGACATCGTTTAACAATGTTGTTATTCTAGTCTTGGATGAGGTAAGTCTCATCTAACTCCCTTCCCACAATACATCTTCCACAAAAGGCCATGCCCCCTGGTAAATGGTCTTGCGCACACGTTTGATCCTTGAAATGAATCAAGGAACGGGTCGCGTGAGGCCCCACGCTTATATACCTCTTTGACCCTGAGGATTTTGGGAAGATGAAAAAAAAGGTTTCTTTTCAGCGCGCTCTAATTGAATACGGTGTTCCGGTTTTTGCCCTGTTGTTGTTGTTTTCAGTGGCTTCGATAATTGTACCGATACAGAAAACCAACGCGGCCGGCGATATCTCCGGTACCGTGTTTCTTGACTATAACTCGAATGGAACGCGCGACGTTTCAGGCGTGTCACCGAATTATGCGGTTGACAAGGGAGTATCAGGGATAACCGTAACTGTATTTGATTCCTCGGGCATAGCTCGTGGAAGCGATGTTTCCGACGCGAACGGCAACTATACG
>JABDKD010000234.1 GCA_013003215.1 Pyrinomonadaceae bacterium | reverse complement strand
ATGACGGAGACCCTGATTAGCAGCTTATCAAATATTCCGAATCTGTCGGTTAAAGCAAGGAGCTCTGTTTTTCGATACAAGGGAAAAGAAGTTGAACCGAAACGTGTTGGCGGAGAATTGAATGTTCAGGCTGTTCTTCTCGGGCGGGTTGTTCAACGCGGTGAAGATTTGACGCTCAACTTAGAGCTTGTTGACGCAAACACGGAAAACGTACTGTGGGCAGAAAAATTTAATCGAAAAATGAAAGACCTTGTTTCCCTGCAGAGTGAGATAGCAAGAGATGTTTCAAACAAACTTCGCCTTAGATTATCGGCCACGGAACGGGAAAAGGTAGCAAAAACTTACACGGCAAATTCAGAGGCCCAACAGCTTTACTTGAAAGGGCGTTTTCATTGGAACAGGCGAACTTCCGATGACTTTGAAAAGGCGATTGAATATTTCAAACAAGCAATTGAAAGAGACCCGAATTATGCCCTTGCCCACACCGGATTAGCCGATACATACGCGGTAATGCCGCTCTACACTTCCAGGAAATCTAAAGAGGTCATGCCCTTGGCGAAAAAAGCGGCGATAAAGGCGATAGAATTGGATGATAACTCGGCAGAAGCACATGCTTCGCTTGCACAAATTTTGCAGTATTTTGATTATGATTGGGAGGGAGCCGAGAAAGAGTATAAGAGGGCGATTGAGATTAATCCGAGTTATCCCGACGCGCATCAATGGTACGGTGAATTACTCGGAGCAACAGGCCGTCACGATGACGGAATTGCGGAAATCAAAAAAGCCCTGAAGTTAGACCCTCTTTCTCTAATCGCAAATCGCCAACTCGGAATGAATTTAATGTGGGCACGCAGGCACGATGAGGCGATTACCCAGCTTAAGAAAACCTTGGAATTGGACCCAAACTTTGTTCCCACGTTTCAACCTCTGGATAGCGCCTATGTTGCAAAAGGAATGCATGCGGAAGCGGTTCAGAGTCTTTTGAAGGCCGCCAAGATTGTCGGTATGGAAACTGAGTGGCAGCAAAAATGGAAAATTGCTTTTGAAAAGGATGGCTGGGAAGGTTTTCAACGTACTAGGCTGGAATATGCGTTACTCGAAAAGAAAGTCGTGCAACATCCGGACGGTTTTTTAGCTTTCTTATATGCGATTATGAAAGACAAGGATAGGACAATGGAAAACTTGGACAAAGCCTATGAGAGTAGATCATCCCTAATAAACGCAATCAACGTCCATCCGAACTTTGATTTTCTGCGGGACGACCCGCGATTTAAGGAGTTGATCAAGAAGGTCGGATTTCCTAAAAAGAAATGAAACTTGAAAAAGACACATCCATATCCCACTACAAAATCCTTTCCAGGATCGGCAAGGGCGGGATGGGTGAAGTTTATCTGGCTCGGGATACAAAGCTCAATCGGCAAGTCGCGATCAAATTCTTAAATGAGGAATTTAGCAAGGATTCTGAGAAACTGAACCGTTTCACGCAGGAGGCTCAAGCGACGTCGGCACTCAATCATCCGAATATTTTGACTGTTCATGGGATCGATAGTTTTGAGGACACACACTATATCGCCACTGAATTTATCGAGGGTGAAACTTTGCGGGAGACCATTACCAAAAAAGATTCGATTCCGGTAAGTCAGATTCTTAAGATCGGGATACAGACCGCCGAAGCACTTTCCGCCGCACATCAGGCAGGTATCGCCCACCGGGACATCAAGCCGGAAAACATAATGATACGCAAAGATGGCTATGTAAAAGTGCTTGATTTCGGGTTGGCAAAGCTCACTGAGAAAGAAGAAACTGATGAAGTCTCAACCGAAGGCGAAACAAAAGCCCTGGTTAAAACAAATCCGGGTGTTGTCATGGGAACGGCTTCGTATATGTCGCCTGAGCAGGCGCGCGGAAAAGAAACCGACGAAAAGACCGATATCTGGAGTCTTGGAGTAGTTCTCTATGAAATGCTCGCCGGCAAAGTTCCCTTTGAAGGCGAAACCATAAATCACACAATTGTTGCGATACTAGAGAAAGAACCAAAACTGCTGGAGAACATTCCGAATGAACTTCAGAGGATCGTCAGAAAAACCCTCAGTAAGGAAAAAGAAGATCGTTATCAAACTGCACGCGATGTATTGACCGATCTTAAGACCCTCAGACGCGAACTCGATCTCCAGGGCGAGCTTGAGCGTTCGGTTATTTCAAACAAGACGGGAGAAAACACCGATTCAACCGATGAAAAAGAAACACAGGTTTTTGCGGCCAAGTCGGTTGAAGAGACCGGTGCAGGAAGATACGGGCAGGACACTCAAAACACCACGGGCATCAACAGTTCGAGTCTTGAATATGCCGTAAGCCAAGCGAAGGGTCACAAACTTGGCACCGCAGCACTCATGCTCGTTGGGGTCGTTGTACTGACAGGATTCGGCTACGGTTTGTACCGATTTTTTACCGGTGACAGCAACGTTGATGATAAACTTTTTGCGACAATCGAAACCCGCAGACTGACAGGTGATGGGAAGACGCTGACTGCCGAGATTTCACCGGATGGTAAATTCCTTGTTTTTGCGAAACTGGAAGGAGAAAAGGAGTCTCTCTGGATAAAACAGATCGAAACGAACAGCAGTGTTCAGATCGTCAAAGCGGGTTTGATGGATCACTTCGCCGGTCTTACATTCTCTCGAAACGGCAATTTTGTTTATTTCGACGGGCATGAAAACGCAAGTGAGATACCTGCGATCTATCGTGTACCGACACTCGGTGGCGAACCCGCGAAACTCTTAGACAATGCTCACAACCTTCAGTTTTCACCTGATGAGAAACGTATAACATTCAGTAGGTTTCACCGCAAAAAAGCAGAAACCATGATAATGGTGGCGAATCGTGACGGGTCGGACGAAAGAAAGATTGTTTCTTTCACCGGTGAAAAGTTTGTTAGCTCAAAAGCCGTTTGGTCACCGGATGGCAAAGAACTCGCGCTCGCTTACGGAGATGACGCGCATCTCCCCAACCCCGATGAAAGTATAATTTTGGTCTCTGCCGAAGATGGAAAATCCAGAACGCTGGGGGATAGAAAGTGGGCCGGAGTGGAGGATCTTGAATGGCACCCATCCGGCGATTCCCTGATAATAGTTGCTGCGACAAATGATTTTGTTCCGGGACAATTGTGGACAATTTCCTATTCGGATGCAAAGGCCCGGCGATTGACTAATAACCTCAACGGGCACTTCGGAGTTTCGATCACAGCAGATGGTTTATCAATTGTCACAATGGAATCATTCTCACGTTCCGCTCTTTGGGTATCGCCGAATCTGGACCCAAATGACGCGAAAGCCATTATGCCCTCAACCGGTGACACCTGGGGCTTTGACTGGACACCAGACAATCGGTTGGTTTATGTCTCGGATCAAAGCGGAGCTGCTGAGGTTTGGATCATGAATTCGAATGGTTCCAATGCTAAGCAAATTACGCGGGACGGAAATTTTAAACACCAACCGGTTGTTTCGCCGGACGGCCGGTACATAGCTTACACCTCCGGAGAAGCTGGCAGCCAACTCGTAAGAATCGACATAGACGGCAGCAACAGGGCTGTGTTAGGAAAGAACATAATGCCCGATAATCCTGATTTTTCGCCGGACGGAAAATGGATCATCTATTCTGCGTGGGTTGACGGTAAAGTACGTGTCTTCAGGATGTTGACTGACGGCAGCAAAGTTGAACCCCTTACCGATTTTGCCGCCGACGAACCCAGATACTCTCCCGACGGAAAAATGTTTGCTTGTTTCACATTGGATGAAAAAGGCCAAAGTTGGAATCGTATCGCGATTGTCCCGTCCGAAGGCGGCAAACCCGTAACGTACATAGGCGTTCCGGCAGAGACAAGCAGATTCCGGGGGCCCGTTTGGACGCCTGACGGGAAAAACATAGCCGTCATTGTTGCTCCGGGCGAATACCAGCATCTATATCTTTTGCCGCTTGACGGAAGCTCGGCAAAAAAACTGACCGACTTCGGCGCGAATGGAGTTGCCCGACGTGAGTACTCACCTGATGGCAAACAAATAGCGATCGTTCGTGGAGAAGGTTTTTCAAACGCCTTGATGATCAAGGGATTTAGATGATCGCAGTGAATCGTGGATAGTCCAAACGTTTGAAATAGTTAAGGATGTCAGATTTTTCCGAAGCGATCTTTTACTATTAACCTGTTCTATTTACAATCGACGAATTTCAAACCGATATGAAACTCGAGAAAGATACAACTGTCGCCCATTACAAGATTCTTACCGAAATCGGCAAAGGCGGAATGGGTGAAGTTTATCTGGCTCGGGATACAAAGCTCAATCGGGAAGTCGCGATCAAATTGGCGCATGATGAATATCGGAATAGCGCCGGGTTTAGAGTTTCTAAAGGGTGAACCAAGATACGAAGAATT
>JABDKD010000203.1 GCA_013003215.1 Pyrinomonadaceae bacterium | reverse complement strand
CAACGGAGTCCCGTGGCTTATTCGCAGATCTCCGGAAGGTATTGAAAAAAGAGCCGGATTAACGAACCAGACTGTAGATAAGGGTGATCCTGTACTCGGTTTTAAGATCATGCTGGCTCACGTGAATTGGAAACTGAGGCAAAAGAATTTTGAGAAGCGGTTATCGAAAGAGTCTTTCCTGAAAGACTGGAAGAAATTGCAGCTAAGTTTTTCGAGAATCGGCGGCCGTAGACTGGCTCAGGGAGATTCCTAAACAAGATTAGTGACTCGTTTGAGCGTGTCCCCGAAGCATTTCGGGGTAAGTAAACAATGAAAATTTCACCAACTGAAACATTTAAGGACAAGACGATTTTCTTTATCGGAGGCACCGGTTTTGTTGGGAAGGTCGCTTTGTCGATGCTTCTAAACAACTTTCCCGACATCGGGAAGGTCTACATGATCGTTAGGGCACGGAACCAGGAAGAATCGCTCAACAGGTTTTGGAACAGTGTAGTTACCTCGCCGACCTTTGATCCGCTGCGCGAAAAATACGGCGACAAGTTTGAGGATTTTGTAAAAGAAAAGCTGGAACCGATTAACGGTGACGTATCTGCGGACTTCCTCGGTATGGAAGAGAAGGACGCCAAAAAGATCATGTCCGAATGCGATGTGATAATTAATTCGGCCGGAAACGTCACCTTTAATCCCCCGCTTGAGAGTGCCCTCCGGACGAACGTCGTCGGAACCAATAACGTGATTGGCCTGGCTCGAATGATGAAGCGGCCGTGCCTCGTCCATGTTTCAACTTGCTTTGTTGCCGGAATGCGGAGCGGTTCGATCTGGGAAAACGAAGAGGTAGTCGGATACTTTCCCCGCAAGAATGAGCTCGTGGGTACCACGTTCGACGTTAACCGTGAGATCGAAGATTGCGCACGGCTTTCCGAACAAGCGCGGCAAGAGGCTGATGACGCGGTAAACATTGCGAAATTCCGAGAGGCCGCCAGGACTCGTCTTATAAACGAGGGCCGGGATCCGGATAACGAAAGAGAGCTTAAATCTGCAATCTTTCGAGAAAGAAAAATGTGGATCCGGGAAAGAACTACAGAGCTCGGCGAGGAAAGGGCGGAGTATTGGGGCTGGACAAACATCTACACCTATTCCAAATCGCTTGCGGAGCAGATCGTTGCCGAACAGGATGACATCATAAAAACCCTGGTAAGGCCATCGATCGTCGAGTCATCAGTTTCCTACCCATTCCCCGGTTGGAACGAAGGCTTTACTACCACCGCTCCTCTGATCCTGATCGCGCTTCGCGGCCAACCCGTGATCCCGGTCAATGAAAAGCTCGTACTCGATATCATACCGGTGGATATGGTCGCAGGCGCGATGCTTTCCGCCGCGATGAACGCGATGGTCGAGGATGAGCCGCCGTTGGTTTTCCAGGCCTGCACCGGGGACTCAAATCCGAACGATATGAAGCGCATCGTCGGGCTTGTAAGTCTTTACAAACGAAAGCATTTTAAGCATAAAGACACGGGGTCGAGGGTGACCAACAAGCTCAACTCACTGATCGAAACATCCCCGGCAACGCAGAAGGCTTATGAGCGAACGTCGACGCCAATGTTCAACCGGCTCGCGAAGGCCGCGAACAGTGCACTGGACCGGGTGACGCCGGAATGGGGAGGCGGTCGGATCAGCAACATCGTTTCGGACGTTAAGAAGTCGGTCGACGAATTTGAGCGGACCACTCAGGAAACCATGGATGCGTTCAGCATGTTTAAGCCGTTCATGGTCGACAATGAATATAACTACCGTGCGGACAATGTCCGCGAACTGCACAATCGAATAAAGAAATCAGAAAAGGCACTTCTCCCGTGGATACCTGAATCCATCGACTGGTACGACTATTGGCTGAATGTTCATTTTCCGGGTCTAAGGAAATGGGTGCTCCCGCAGCTCGAGGAAGATCTGAAGGCCGTTGAACGCCGGGATTATACCTACAAGGATCTCGGGGATCTTTTCGACACTGCCGTGAAGCGCTTTAGTACCCGTGTTTCGATGAAGATCGAAAGATTCGGGAAGATCGAACAGTACACCTATGAAGATGTCCGCGAACTCGCGTTGCGTGCTGCCGGGTTTCTCGCTCACAAGGGCATCGAACCGGACGACCGGGTGATCCTGTTTTCACACAACATGCCGGAATGGGGGCTTACATACTTCGGCATTATCAAGGCCGGAGCAACCGCGATACCCATAGATCCTGCAAGCACGATTGAAGAAGTAGTCAATTTTGCCGAAGCAGGTGAAGCGAAGGCGATAGTGATCAGTCCAAAACTCTTAGAAGATAATCCTGAACTTCCCGAAGCACTGAAGGACAGAAAACTGGATGTCGAAATATACGCGTTTGAAGATGTTTTTGAAATGCGGACCGAAACTGAGGAAGCACAACGCATGGCCCTTTTGCCAAAAAGGATTGTGGCCACCTCTCCAGCCTCGCTGATCTTTACTTCCGGAACAACCGGCAAGCCGAAAGCCGTAATGCTTTCCCATAAAAACTTCACGAGCATGGTTTCAATGCTCTCGTCAGTGCTTGAAATGAGCATCGATGACGGCGTCCTGTCTGTTTTACCGATGCACCATACGTTTGAGTTTTCAGCCGGGTTCCTCACGCCGTTTACGAACGGGACGCAGATGCGTTACCTGGAGGAGTTGAGCGCCGATGAACTCGCTCATGCTATTGAGAATGGACATGTGACGGGCATGGTCGGGGTGCCTGCGTTGTGGGAGATGCTGCACCGCAGGATCAAAACGAGACTCAGGGACCGGGGCGACTGGATTGCCGATATCGCGGATAACGTCATCGACTTCAACGCCTGGCTTCGTGACAATACGCCTTTCAATCTCGGCCCGGTAGTCTTCTTTCCAATACATGAAGGAATGGGAGGAAGAATGCGTTACCTGATATCGGGCGGTTCTGCGCTCAGCGAGAAGGTTCAGAAAGATCTTCACGGACTCGGGTTTAACGTTTTAGAGGGTTACGGGTTGACGGAGTCTTCGCCGGTGCTGACGGTGACCCGTCCGGACAACAGCTTGCTGAAAGGAAGTGTGGGCAAACCGCTTCCTGGCGTCGAGGTAAAGATAAACGAGCCGGACGAGAATGGCGTCGGAGAAGTGTATGCCCGCGGCCAAAACATCATGCTTGGTTATTACAAGGATGAAGATGCAACCGAGGATGCGCTCGATGACCGCTGGCTTCGCACCGGTGATCTTGGGAGACTGGATGAGGAGGGGAATCTCTTCATTGTGGGGCGTTCGAAAGATGTGATAATCGACAGCAACGGGAAGAACATCTACCCCGACGAGATTGAGGACATTTATTCCAAGTCTCCATTTATCAAAGAGTTAAGCGTTGTTGGTCTTCCGGATGAAGATGGCGGGGAACGGGTCGCGGCATTGGTTGTCCCGGACTATGAGAAAGAGATTTCGATGACGCGTGCGGCGACAAACAAAGAAGTTGAGAAGCACTTCCGAGAGGTCTCGGCTGGGTTGCCGTTTTTCAAACGCGTACAGGTATTGCACCTGACTCCTTTCGAGTTGCCGCGGACGGCAACAAGAAAAGTGAAGCGTCCCGAGGTTGTCGAAATGATCCAGACCTTGCAGGACCGTTCGACAAAGAAGACGAAAACGGTGGTCGACTCCAAGGGTGACAGCAACATGCTCTGGATCCGAAAGATCGTCGCGAGTGTCTCGAGCAACGAACTTTCCGATGTCGCGCCGGATTCCGCGCTTTCCGACCTGGGTTTCGACTCGCTCATGTTTGTGGAACTCCAGGGCGCGGTTGAAGACGGCGGGGGAAGGGTTCTGTCGCCCGACGAGTTGAATGAAGTGCAGAGGGTGCGCGAGCTCCTGGCAGCGGTCGAGAGAGTGGACAAGTCGAAGAAAATCGCAGATGAGCCAAAGGTCAACGGACCAAGCGATGACGAGTTGCACGTGCCCTCGCTTGTGAAATTTGTCGGAAACAAGGTCGTGAATCTTGCGCAGAGATCTTTATACGAAAAGATATTGGATACGAAGATCGAAGGCCGGAGAAACATACCGGCCCACACAAATTTTATCGTTTGTTCTAACCACGCGTCTCACCTCGATATGGGTTTGGTTAAGTATGCTCTTGGCGAGGATATTGCCGAGCAGACTGTTGCCGTTGCGGCGGCCGACTACTGGTTCGATACCAAGTACAAGCGTGCCTATATGAACAACTTTACGACGCTCGTGCCGATCGAGCGCTCGGGCAGCCTCAGACAATCGCTTCGACATGTTACGAAGATACTTCATGAGGGCTATAACTCGCTTATTTTTCCCGAAGGAACGCGTTCCTTAACCGGTAAAATGGAGGAGTTTAAGCCTGTGATCGGGTATCTTGCCCTGAACCAAAAAATCGGAATTTTGCCGCTGTATCTTTGGGGAACGTTCGACGCATTTCCAAAGGGAAGTACAGTTCCGAGCTGGCAAAAGGTCGGTTCAAAAATAGGCGCGAAGGTCGGGCGTTTTCTCGAGTACGAAGAGCTGGCTGAGATGGTCAAGGGAGCGCCAAATACGGAGGCCTACAGGCTGATTGCGGCGAGGGTACAGCATGAGGTCGAGCAGATGCGTGACGGCACCCGCGAGAAGTTTGATGTTAAAGCCGTACGCAAAAAATGGAAAAAAGAAAGGCGCAAACCTAAAAAACTGAACCCGGTCATCGAGGATTAGATTTTCGGCTTCTTAGTTACGCTTTCGACGCTAAGGTCGCGAAGGCCGCAAAGAACGCGAAGTACAATTAGGTAGTTCGTTTGTTGAAAGGGATTCGTTACTGATTACGTTTGTTTGATTGGTTTAAGGGAGGTAGTTCGCTAAATAGATTGGTGTGAAGGAGTGCTGATCGGTTCTACGCGAATCGAGAATGCATATGAAGAGGAGTGAGCTTGAGGCTATTGTAAAGGAGATCGTCGATAGCAGTTACGACGTCCATTCTGCTCTTGGGCCCGGGATGCTGGAGAGTAGTTACGAGATTTGCCTTAGGTTTGAGTTGAGTACCCGGAAACTCGAAGTTGAACGCCAGGTTGAGATGCCGATTAACTATCGTGGCGTCATACTTGAAAAGGGATACCGTGTCGATTTGTTAGTCGCGAATGAAGTAATCGTCGAGGTAAAAGCCGTTGATAGGACTCTACCGGTTCACAAGGCACAGCTTCTTTCATACCTAAAAATGGCGGACAAGAGAATTGGGCTTTTGATTAATTTCAATGTTCCAAGGCTTCATGGAAACATCAAACGCGTTGTAAACGGACTCTAGCTCGAAGTTGATTGCGTTGCGAACACCATGTCGAATCAGCGAGGAAAAGCCCTCTAAATGTAGCGACCTTAGCGGCCTTTGCGCCCTTCGCGTCGGAAAACAGAGTAGACGAGATGGCAAAAACACTTATAACAGGCGGGACCGGGTTTTTGGGTTCACATATTGTAAAGCAACTTATTGATGCGGGTGAGAAGAATCTTCGCGTGATGGCATCGAGTGTGCCCGAGTGGATGACCGATGAGGGGGTTGAAGCATGTGAAGGATCGGTCACGAACGCTGACGATTGTGCATCTGCGGTGAAGGGCGTTTCCCTGATCTATCACCTCGCCGGAAAGGTCTCCCGGGACAATGCAGATGCCGCGGCGATGAATTCCGTTCATCTTCAGGGCACAAGGATTCTTCTTGAGGCGGCCACTGAGGCCAAGGTCAAAACCGTGGTGCTGGCCTCTTCGAGCGGAACCATCGCAGTTTCAAAAAAACAGGAGATCCTTGATGAGACCTATCCCGCACCAATGGACCTCATCTCGCGATTCGCATATTACTCTTCGAAGTATTACCAGGAAAAAACCGCACTTGAGAATTTTGACGGGAAGGGCAAGAAGCTTGTCATCCTAAATCCGTCGCTTTTGCTAGGACCGGGAGATGAACGTCTGAGCTCGACAAAACCGATACTCGACTTCCTTGGACGAAAGATTCCATTCACGCCGTCGGGCGGTCTGAATTTCATCGACGCGCGAGACGCGGTTGGAGCCTTCCTGAACGCGCCGACCAAAGGAAGACACAAAGAAAAGTACCTGATCGGCGCCGAGAACATGAGTTTTGAGAAGTTCTTTGGACGGATAGAACGGTTGAGCGGAATCCCTGCGCCCTCTTTAAAGGTTCCGAAATCGATTTCGGTTCCTGCAGCCGGAGTAATCGATTCGGTTTTTCGTAACCTGAATCGCACTCCTCCATTTGAGGCCAAAGAGGTCGAGCAAGCGGAGCTGTTCTGGTATTTTACATCCTCTAAAGCTAAGGAAACACTCGGTTTGGAAACTCGTGACCCCAGCGAGACACTTCATGAAACTATAAAATATCTCCGGCAGAACTTCCTTGGGGAGGGGGTATTCTCTGACTGAGGACTGAGGACTGAGGACTGAGGACTGAGGACTGAGGACTGAGGACTAAGG
>JABDKD010000190.1 GCA_013003215.1 Pyrinomonadaceae bacterium | reverse complement strand
GGATAACTATGAGAACGCTTCTTTAGCCATACCGACTCGCCATAGATTGGGACATCCTTGCATTGAGATCCAACGCCGATTGCATCGGCGAGGCGATTCGTAACGAAGTGAGCCCCAAAGTCATAAGTGAAGCCGTCTTTGTCATGGAAGCTCTGTGCGAGTCCCGCAAGCTTCTTGCCCGCCTCGAACAAAATGAACGGAACGTTCATTTCGTTTAAATAGTTTGCGGCTGTCAAGCCGGCAAGTCCGCCACCTACAATAACGACAGGCTTTTCCTTTGAGATATTGTTCATAGTGTTCATTACCTAACCTGGATTCCCGGGTTTTCGCAGATGTGCGTTAATAAGAGCTCCCTTTCCAAACCGCTGATTGATCATGTCAAACACAGTGAAGAAACTAAGAGCTAAAGTTGATCGCAAAGTAAAGAAACCGGTTATCCAATCCGGTGTCTTACGATCAACGAGCCAATTGTGAATTGAGTAGGTCCAGTTAACGGGACTCACCTGAGTCGAGATGTTTTCCACTGAGAAACCTGCGCTTAGCGCCAGCTTCTTCATGGTCGAGGGATTAAACAGGTACCAGTGCCGAGGAAAGTGGTATCCACCCCAGTATCGTTTCCTAAACAATTGGAAATCCAATGATCCGGTGTTGTCAGTGACGACAACGAGACGACCTCCAGGACGCAAGAGCAACCGTATTCGCCTTAAGAGTTCAACAGGCTCTGCTACGTGTTCCACGGTCTGTACAAGAATAATGAGATCGTAAGCACTCTCTGGCAATCGCACGGTATCTAACGAACCTTGATGAATGTTCAGACCGGCTTTTCGTCCTATATCAACCGCTCTCGGATCCAGATCGACCCCTTCAAGTTTCCAGCCTTTCTCGCCAAATTCCTTCAAAAGACCCAGGTGAAATCCGTCTCCACAGCCGACATCTAGGATTCGCGCATCTTTCGAGAGGTTCTTACACCAAGACAGCAACCGACGCGCTTCCAGCCTCTTTCGGACCTTATAAACGAAACCGAACTCTTTTTGGGAAAATTCAAAAGCGTGATACGTCGCTGGGTAAATTTTCTCAAACTCTGACAGCGCCGGTCGCGGGTTTAGATAAACCAATCCGCATTGTTGACATTGAGAAACCGCAAAGTTGTCATCGCTTGTCCGGTACTCAAAGTCTTCGCCTCCCGCTACTTTTTCAGAATCCTCGGTTTCACATAAGCAACATTGGGCTTCGACTAGTCTTAATCGATCGTGAATAATCGCCCCGCTAACCGCATCGCGTGGATTCCCGCGATCCGAGTTTCTTACACCATCCGGCGATAGTGTGGAGTCCGTTGTGTTTATTCGGGCATTATTCATTGCTTTTGATTGATGTACCTCCCAACCGATCGAACACCGGTCCGGAAGAACCGTTGCTTTATGAAACGCATAATATTGACCAAATTTCACAAACGCCCCGCCTGTTGGGCCGTCTGGGTCAATCCACTAGAACGTTGCGGGGTTAGTTTTTAGCCATTCCGCTTTTAGCAAAAAGCTCCCTTGGGTTACGACTCGATCGCCAACAAATATGCCCTCGGAGATCGCGACAGCATTGGATTTCTGTTGCGCCACCCTCACAGGCCGAAGGATAAAACTCTTGGGATCGTCTGTAGCTTCAAAGAGCACTTTTTGACTACCGATGGACTGTACCGCCTCCTTTGGAACAAGTGGATGCGTCTTTTCCGAGCCGCCTAAAGTCGCATAGGCAACATTCACATACATTCCGATCTTCAGCTTCTGATTCGGATTAGGTATTTCAATCCTTACTTGAGCAGTCCGTGTATCAGCATCCAAGTTCGGATCTATATAGGAGATGTTACCTCTGAACAATTGACCCGGATAAGAGTCCGTTGTGATGCTTGCGCCACTTCGTACACGTAGTTTTCCTAGATCTCTTTCAAAAACCTGTCCAATTACCCAAACAGTCGAAAGGTCAGTTACCTCCGCGATTGCTCCGTTCTTCGAGATGACTTCACCGCGATTTACCATTCGTTCGGTTACCGATCCCGAAACCGGTGAAACTATTGGCAGGTCCGCATTGATTTGCTTATGCGACTTCAATGCGTCAACTTTCCTCGCTGATAATCCAAGCACAATCAGCCTCTCTCGTGACGACGCGAGATCGGCTTCTGCCTTTTGAAGTCTAGAAAGGAAAAGATCAAGTTCATTTTTCCGAGCGGGATTAATCTTCAAGAGTCTCTTGGCCCGCTCCAGACGCTTCTTGGCTTCTTCTACGTTTGCTGCTGAAACCTCAAATGCTGTTTCTGTTTTCTCCAGTTCACGGCGGCTGATCGCACCGATTTCAATAAGTTTTTTTGATCGCTCAAAGTTGCTTTTCGCTTCGACGTTTCGAGCAACAGCACTCTTAAGATTCGCAGTGGTTTTATCTAGTTCATTCCTGCTTTCTTCAGAGACATCTGACAACGTCAGCGCTCGCTTGTAACGATTTCGGACTTCACCCACCTCGGCTCTCAATGAAAGATGGCGCGACTGGGCGGCTGCCAATTCTTCACTCGATATCACGGCTACGGTTTGACCACGTCTGACAAATTGACCTAGATCAACATTTATCCGTCTCACGACACCCCCTACCAAAGAAATCACAGGCGTTTCTTTGTATTCGTTGGCCTCGACAACACCGGTTGTTGCGTTGCTTGCTGCAGCTTCCTGAAGAGTCTCTCCAATTTCCACTATTTCTAGTTTCGCGGATTTCAACTGCGCATCGGTAAGTGTGATCCTCTGTTCACCTTTTGGCGGCGCACTACTCGAATCGCCTCCCTCGCTGAATGAGACGTTTCGAGGTGCCGGAACTGATTCGCCTGTTCCATTGCTAAACAGCAGGAACCAGATGCCAACTGCGATCAATCCTATGACCAGGATTCCTGAGACCGCCACGAGGGCAGGTTTTCGAACCCAAAAACCACGTTTAGGTCGCACTCTTTCATCTTCCGCCAACTCGCTGCCTTCACCGGTTGCGTTTGAGTTTTCGGCTGTAATCTCATCAATCGAACCATCGCGTTTCTCAGCTTGATTAGCGTCAGACTTTTCCAGGTTTTCTTTTTCAGTATTCATTTTGTTATTAATTCGGGTGCAAAGGTCGCCCTATATACCTCAATTCTCGCCAGATAAACGGCCAACTCGGCTTTGATCAGACCATTCTTATAATCGATATAGCGACGTTGCTCGGCTATGTAGTCGAGAAGTGATCTGGAACCCATTTCATAAGTTTTGCGAACGACATCTAAATTGTTCTCGGCCTGTCCGACAACTCCAACGCGAGTGATTTCCTTGGCTCTAACAGCTGATGTGTAGCGAATAAGGGCATTTGCGACCTCTTTACGTACCGAAAGTTCAGCGAAATCGCGTCGTTTCTCCGCTGCTTGGCTTTCCAACACCGAAGCTTCAATTGCGTCTCGGCTCTTATTCGCATGTGGCAACATGATCTTCATTCCGAATACCACGTAGTTAAACTGCACGGCCGGACTAATACGGAGCCTTTGATAACCGATCGTCGCGCTAGCGTCGAACTTCCCATCCTTTTTTGCCTTGTCGGTTTTCGCATCGGCGAGGTCTACCGTGGCCCGTAAGAGTTCTAAGTCAGGACGAGTTTGAAGTGCCCGTTCTGTCAGTTCCGCGAGGAGCGGAAAGTTGGTTAGCGAGTCTTTCAAATCGCCTTTGAGACGCAGTGGAGTATTAACTGATAGTCCAATCAGGTTTTTTAGTTCAAGGAGGGCTATTTGCACTTTGCTTTCATCGGTCTCTCTCGCTGAACGAAGTCGGTTGACCTCTACAAGCAGCATGTTTTCCTCCAACGGTGCGGTCTTGCCCTCGACAACGCGAGCCTGAACAAGTCGGTAGCTATTCTGAGTCACATTGAGCATCTCTTCCGTCAACTCGAGCCGCAAAATGAGAGCCAGCGTTTCACCAAATTTCCGTCGAACGGCGGTCGCAATTTCTGACTCACCTTGTTCAACCCGCTTGCGCTTGATCTTGGCCTTTTGCGTTGCGACAAGGACTCTTGCATTTCGCCTGCCTCCCAGCTCTAATGGAATCGATGTTTGGATTGAATATCGATGACTCTTACCTATAGCCTGCTGCAATCCGTTGGCGCTTACGCTCATTCTCGCTCGTTGTTCGGCCTGCTCGATTAGTCTTTCCGCTGACTCAGCTTCTTTGAGTAACGCCAAGAACTGCTCGTTATTTTCGATCGCAGACTTAACAGCTTCGTCAGCCGTCATACCATTAGATTGATCAACGTACTTTGCGGCGGAGTTTGCAACCGAAACAGGTGTCTGTGCTTCGGCCCGTTCCGCATGCCCAATGATCACGAGTGCGAACACCAAGCAGATTGGTAATCCTCTTAGAATCATGCTCATTCGACTTCCTCGCTTTTTTCAGACTGAGATTCATTAATCCTATTTTCTTTAACCAGTCTTTTTTCCTGAATCCAATAGAAGATCACCGGTGTAATCACGAGGACATGAAGCAGGCTCGAGACCATTCCGCCAAGAACCGGGGTTGCAAGAGGCTTCATTACCTCCGCGCCGGTTGACGTGCTCCACATGATTGGCAGGAGGCCCGCGACTACCGTAGTGACCGTCATAACCTTTGGTCGGAGGCGCAACAGGGCACCTTCGACTACTGCGTCAAGAAGGGCTTTCCTATCGAGGAAGCCAAGTTCTTTCTTCTTTTTCTGAACCGCCTCCTCAAGATAGATGACCATTACCACACCTGTTTGGACGGCCGTGCCGAAGAGAGCGATGAACCCCACCCAAACTGCAACTGAGAAGTTGTATCCAAGGAGCCACTGCAGGTACACACCGCCAGTCAGGGCAAACGGAACGGCAAGGAGTACGTGGGCTGCTTCCACTGCAGAGTTGTAAGTCATATAGAGCAGCCCGAAAATCACGATCAGAACTAACGGAATAACCAACAACAATCGCTGTCGTGCACGCTGTTGATTCTCGAATTGGCCGCTCCAAGCGATGTAGTAGCCGCTAGGCATCGGGACATTTCGTTTTACAACCTCGTCTGCCTCGGCGACGAATGAACCCAGATCTCGCCCTCGAACGTTAAGTAAGACCGTGTTTTTCAAGAGCCCATTTTCACTGGCGATCATTGAGGCACCAGAGACCATTCGCAAATCAGCGACTTGCGAAAGAGGAATCGACATTCCTCCTGGTAATACCAAAGGAATTTGACCAATATTCTCGATGCTGTCTCGAAACTCGGCCCCGTATCGTACTCGAATGGGGAAGCGTTCGCGCCCCTCGATCGTAATCGAAAGGTTAGTCTCACCAATGCCCTTTTCGATTGCGTCGTTGATCATTCCGACGTCAATCCCATAACGCGCGGCCTCCTTTCGATTAATGTCTATGTCAATGTATGGGGTGCCTATTATCTTTTCCGGGTATACGTCCGCCGAACCTTGGACTTCTTTGACAGCGTCCGCGACTTTGTTTGAAAGTTCCTCCAAAGTCTTTAGATCATCCCCAAAGATCTTGATCCCGATTTCAGTCCGGATTCCTGTGGCAAGCATTTCGATCCGGCCGATAATCGGCTGGGTCCAGATGTTTGTAACACCGGGAAATTTTAGTGCGCTGTCCATTTCCCTGATCAGTGACTCCCGGGTCATCCCGCTACGCCATTCGCTCGTCGGTTTGAGGTGAATGATCGTTTCATTCATGCTTACCGGCGCTGGGTCTGTCGAGGTATCGGCACGTCCAACCTTGCCGACTGCCCAATCGACTTCTGGAAAGGACTTGATGATCTTGTCTTGTTGTTTCAATATTTTCAGCGCTTCATCCATCGAGATAGCCGGATCTGTGACAGGCATATACATCAGATCGCCCTCATTGAGGTTTGGCATGAATTCTGAGCCAATGTTGGATCCTGCGTAAACAGCCCCGAGAAACAGGGTTGCAGCAATCAAAATCGCCGTGATCCGGTGCTTGAGCGCTAGGTGCAAGACCGGCTCGTAGACTTTCTGCAACACTCGCATTAGCGGATTCGAACGTTCTGAACGCAGCTTGCCGCCAAGCAAATATGTGCAAAGTACTGGAACTAGGGATACCGCAATAATCGTCGAGCCGATCATCGCGAAGGTTTTCGTAAACGCTAGGGGATGAAAGAGTTTGCCTTCCCGGCCTTCGAGTGCGAATACAGGGATGAATGCAAGAATAATTATCGCCATCGAGAAGAACACCGGTCGCCCAACAAGTTTTGTGGACTCCAATACGGACTTCCACACGGCTTCTTTGTCATTGGGATCAATTTCGTTTTTCTCGATGTACCGGAAGGCATTCTCGGTAACTACGATTCCCGCATCCACCAATACGCCAATTGCGATCGCAATTCCCGCCAGTGACATTATGTTTGACGAAATCCCCATGAAATACATAAATGAGAAGGACATCAAGACTGCGAGCGGTAGTGGGATCGTGACGATCAGGACGGAACGAAAGTGGGCAAGAAAGACAATCATCACAACCGTGACGAGTATCAGTTCTTCAATCAGAGTCCACTTGAGTGTGTCGGTCGCGCGATTGATTAACTGGGTACGGTCATAGAACGGTACTATCGTTACTCCTTCTGGTAAGCCAATCTCGAGCTCTTTGATTTTGGCCTTGGCGGCTTCAATGACCTCGAGCGTATTAACCCCGTAGCGCGCGATCACAACTCCGCCAACCGCTTCCTTTCCGTTTTTATCCAAGGCACCTACACGAAACGCATCGCCAAGTTTTACTTTGGCAACATTCTTTATGTATATCGGTGCTCCGCCCGAGGATCCGATCACAATGTTTTCAACATCGGCAACCGACTCAACCAGACCAATTCCCCTGACAATGGCCCATTGTCCCGATTGTTCGACCACGTTTCCACCAACGTTGTTGTTGGATTTCTTAACGGCTGAAATCAGCTTTGAAATTGGTATCCCATATCCCCGGAGCTCATTCGGATCAACATCAATCTGGTACTGCTGAACATAACCACCAACCGACGCTACTTCAGCAACTCCTTTAACAGAGTTCAATTGATAACGGACAAACCAATCCTGCATCGTCCGCAGTTCTCTCAGGCTATACTTGTCGCTTTCTAGGGTGTACCAAAACACTTGGCCCACCCCGGTTGCGTCGGGGCCCAGGGTTGGTGTAACCCCATCAGGTAACTGGGACTGAACGACATTTAGCCTCTCTAGAATTCGCGTTCTGGCCCAATACAGCTCAATGTTATCTTCGAAGATGATGTTCACCATCGAAAAACTAAATGCAGAATTTGCCCGGACGATTTTTACGCCGGGTAATCCTTGCAGGTTTGTTACCAGCGGATAGGTAATCTGGTCCTCAACTTCTTGAGGCGAGCGTCCGGCCCAATCTGTAAAGACGATTACCTGGTTTTCCGAAACGTCAGGGATTGCATCGATTGGAGTACGCAACAATGCCCAATAGCCGAATCCTCCTATGCCCAGAAAGAGAGCCACAATGATGACCCGGTTGTTCAGAGACCACTCTATTATTCGATGAATCATAGTTCTCTAGCCTGAGGCGAACCTACCTACTGACAGAAAGCGACAATCCGCGCTGCAGAAGCAAGAAGCCCAAAAGCTTACGATCAAGCTTGTTCCTAATTAATGAGCGGTCACTGAAATCGTCGTTTTTCCTGTTTGGTCTCCCTCATAGGTAATCTGGGCGATCCAATCGCCAGCCATCGATATATCAACCGATCCTTTGAATTCGCCTGGGGTTGAAGTAGTCGACAAGTTCGTTGCCGCGTTCATTTCAGCCATCGTTCCCATGGCTGGCATATTGAAGTTC